>NZ_JBQSYD010000017.1:0-85654 GCF_052378905.1 Halomonas sp. AOP22-C1-8
CCCCTAGCCTAGTGAACCTGGCGGCGCCTGGAGCGGCCTTCACGCACGAGTATCTCCTCAGCATCCAGCGTCGCAATCGGTATCTCATGCTGAGTGGGAATATCTCCCGTTAGTTGAAGCGCCTGATAGCGTAGCGCACACACGCGTAAAAACGAGGTGAAGTTGCCCAGGTCGTGTCCGGCATCGATAGATTCATGATACAGGCGAGTAATCAGTTGGGCCGTATTCATACCATCACGCGTGGCGATCTCTTCCAAAATGAGCCAGAAGTAGTGCTCCATTCGCACGCTCGTCACCATGCCATCAATACGCAGCGAATGCGTCGCACTGGACCATAATTCAGGATTGGCGTGAATAAAGAGTTTGCACATGGGTGTGATCTCTTAACATTCAGGTAAGCCGTTAGCATAGCGGGCAAATACGCTACGCGCCTAATGTCTGTTAGATGCATGTCGGTTAGGCGCGTAAGCTTTGCTTTGTATGATGATGCTAACGGCCCAGCGCTCACTGGTTTAGCAGCGCCATAAATTGAGCAAGCCAAGCCGGGTGCGCTGGCCAAGCGGGCGCCGTCACCAGATTGCCATCGGTTACCGCCTCACTTACCTCAATGCTGGCGAAATGTCCGCCTGCCAACTCAACTTCTGGCTGGCAAGCCGGGTATGCAGAACACTGCCTGCCTTTGAGCACATTTGCAGCGGCTAGCAATTGCGCGCCGTGGCAAATCGCAGCAACAGGCTTATTGGCTTCAAAAAAGTGCCGAACCATCGCCAACACATCCTGATTCAAGCGTAGGTATTCCGGAGCACGCCCGCCGGGCACTACCAGCGCATCATAATCGGTGGGATCAATACGCTCAAAATCGGCATTGAGCGCAAAGCGGTGGCCAGTTTTTTCAGAATAGGTCTGATCACCTTCGAAATCATGAATCGCTGTTGCCACGGTGTCGCCCGATGCCTTGCCAGGGCAAACGGCATCAACCTGATGACCAACAGCCATCAATGCCTGGAAAGGCACCATGGTCTCGTAATCTTCAGTAAAGTCGCCGGTAATCATCAGAATGCGCTTGCTGGTCATCTTCGTACTCCTTCTTGTTTTGTCGTTGCGCACACGCTGCGTGTGCCAAACAAGCCTAGCAAGCACGTTTTCGATAGCGGTAGTACGCCATTACTACACTGATTTTTTTATAGCGAAAACACGCGGTCAAACCGGCAAATGCATAATGGCACGCTTTATGTGGCGCTCTTCAAGCCATAATTTGCCAAGGGTAAGGGGAAGCTTAGATCGTTACTATGTGATGCTCAGGCTCAACGCACCAAGTCACTAATACGTTCCTTACCGTTCAAGAGCGTGAACTCCTTGTCTTTCAACGTAGGTGTTTTCACAACGTGCAGCAAGGCATGGGCAACATCTGCCCGGGTAATGGATTGTTCAGGAGATGCCTCCATTGTCCCGGCAAACCCGTGCGTTGCCTTCTCGTTAGTCAAGGGGCCTGGTTTAAGGATGACATGGGGAACCTTGGCAAAACGTAGATGGCTATCCGCTGCAAACTTGGCGGCCATGTAAGGGCGCATCTTTTCGGGTGCTTCAAGCGGATGCTCTGCGCGAATAGCACTCACCATAATATAGCGATCAAGCCCTTTTTCACTGGCGATATCAGCGGCTCTGATAGCACCATAAAGGTCAATTATGAGCGTTTTATCCGGTCCAGTATGCGGGCCTGAGCCAGCAGTAAAAATCACCTGATCGCAATCCTCGAAGGCGTGTTCAAACTCACCCTCAAGATCAGCCACAATGATGGGGATCTGACGCTCGCTGAACCACTCTGCCTGGCTTTCATCCCGGATCATTGCCTTAATCGGCTCCCCAGCCTGTTGGGCGAGTTCACAAAACTGTTTACCAATCTGCCCATTGGCACCTATTACTAATGTGGTCATGTTGCCTCTCTGGTTTACGTATATTCACGGGCTATTCATTAGTTAGTGCAGCCACAGCTTGGAGAAATCAAGCCTTGAGCGTAAAACAGCGAACGTGCTTAGAGCACGCTCGCTGAAAGAAAACACTGCAGCAGCATTAAGCTAAACGTGTAGGTGTCTTGTGTTGTGGCAACGACAGTGCAGGTCTCATGCACACTCATAAGGTGCTGGGCTCGGACCAAACCTGGTAGGCCAAGGCAAAAGCAGTTCCCTAAGCCGGGCGCTCAATAGCAAAGCGATCAGTGGCGCGAGCGTAGTCGCTGCCCGCTAGTCGGCCAATCGGCTTGAGTAAATCGATATCCACGTGACGGCCATCCCATAAGGTGTCGTCAATATGAATAGAGACTATCTGCGCCAGCACGAGCGTACCTGCCAAAGGCTGGTCACCAAAGCGAATCAGATCATAAAGCTTGCAACCAAAGGCAACTGGGGAGGCAGCAATGCGTGGCACTGTGACGCCTGGCATTAGAGTTTTTTCAAGCCCTACAAGCGTAAACTCATCTTCCTCTCTGGGCAGGCTGGCACTGGTTGTATTCAATGCTTCAATCAGCGCTTCACTGCCAACATGCACTACGCACTCCGGCAACTCCTCTAGATTGCGCAGGGTATCTTTAGGCTGCCCACTGCCATCCAGAAGTGGCGAAAAGGCCAAAACAGGCGGGGTTACACTTGCCACATTGAAAAACGAAAAGGGGGCAAGGTTGTCTTTCCCGCTGACATCCTGCGTGGCCACCCATGCAATCGGGCGAGGGCAGATACTTCCCGAGAGTAGACGGTAAATCATGCCAGCACTTAACGGGGAATCCTCTAATAAATAGTCGCTCATTCGTTGATCCTTGATTGCCTAGCATGAGAGTAGTATCACCTTATAACAGCACGCTATCGGCGCTGCTTTTTTCGATGATCTTACACCGACCAAGGACCTGCCAATGAATATCGTGATACCTGATGATTACCAGGACTGTGTACGCCATCTGGATGCCTATGCAATGCTCAACGGGCACAACGTAACTATTTATCACGATACGCTGACCGATTTTGAGGCGTTGGTGGCACGGTTTTATCACGCGGATGCGCTTGTGATAATTCGTGAACGTACCCCTATCACTGCAGCGCTGCTTGAACGCTTGCCCAATTTAAAAGTGATTAGCCAAACCGGGGACGGTGCGGCTCATGTCGACCTAAAAGCGTGTCAGCAACAAGGCGTTACCGTTATGACAGGTAAAGGCTCGCCACACGCGGCGGCCGAATTAACCTGGGGGCTGGTACTTTGTGGCATGCGCCACCTGCCTGAAGAAGTAGAAAACCTTAAAGCTGGCCGCTGGCAGCGAACCCTGGGCACCGGGCTAAAAGGCCGCACAATGGGGATTTTTGGCTTGGGCAAAATTGGTAGCCTGGTGGCCCGTTATGCGCAGGCATTTGAAATGAACGTACTGGTGTGGGGGCGCGAAGGCACCAGAACTCGAGCCATGGACGCCGGGTTAACGGTTGCCGAGAGCCAGCAGGATCTCTTTAAACGTGCCGATGTGCTTAGCCTGCATCTGCGCCTAAACGATGAAACGCGGGGCATTGTGACCGCTGACCATTTGGCCTGCATGAAACCCACAGCGCTTCTGGTAAACACCAGCCGCGCACCGTTAATTGCATCAGGTGCATTAGTTAGCGCCCTCGAAGCAGGCAGGCCAGGACGCGCGGCGGTTGATGTTTTCGATAGCGAGCCGACCTGCGACGATCCTCTGCTCACCCTGCCCAACTGCGTAGCGACGCCTCACTTGGGTTATGTCGAAAAAGATAGCTACGAGCTCTACTTTGGTGACGCGTTTGCGAATGTCGTCGCGTTTAGCAACGGTGAGCCGGTCACTAATCTCGCCTCTTAAACTCTGTCGCTGCGACCACCTCTGTGTCAAGTGTGCTAGCCTTATTACTCACCTGTGACACAGAGGACTTGATGCTCACTATTTCCAACCATGTTGCCTTGGCCGACTGGGAAATTGATATTAGCCAAATTCGCGCTCAGGGTGCAGGCGGTCAGAACGTCAACAAAGTGGCGTCAGCGGTACATCTGCGCTTTGATATTTCACGCTCTACCCTGCCGCCGTTTTATAAAGAACGTTTGATAGCACTCAATGATCAACGCATCAGTAAAGAGGGTGTGGTGATTATCAAGGCGCAGAGTTATCGCACGCTGGAGCTTAATAAAGAAGATGCCCTTGCTCGCCTGAAAGAATTGATCATCAGCGCGACTCGGCAGCAAAAGGCACGCCGCCCGACAAAACCCACCAAAGGCTCCCAGCGACGTCGCGTTGACCATAAGACCCGCAAAGGAAAAATCAAATCGCTACGTGGTAAAGTTTCCTCTGCGTAAGCGCTATTGAGTCAAGTGAATTGCGCATGACCACCGTTTCCCGACCGCTCTCTCCTTGCATCCAGCACTGCCAGCTAGACACGACCAATACGTGCCAAGGCTGTGGCCGTACGCTGGATGAAATTGCCTATTGGGGCCAAATGACCGAGGCCGAAAAAGCCCCGGTCTGGGAGCGCCTGGAAGCGCAAGGCTATATCGCTATCGCGTTAACCGAGATTAGCCACCCGACTTAACAGAGCAGTGATTAACAGGGTATTGATTAACAGATTAGTGGTTAACAGATTGGTGGTTAACAGAGTGGCGGTCGCTCAAAATATGGTGCAGCTCACCGCAGGAAACCAGAGGGTCATCACAGTTGATCACGATATCCGACTGAGCCAGCACATAGCTGCGCCCGGTAATCGTATTTTCAACCACCTGATAGGCGCCTTCCTGATGAGTCCCTGTAAACGTGCCAATAAACCCGGTTTCACGTAGCGAGACCGTTTCCAGTTTATCCCCTATGTTGAGTCGACCTTCGTAGTTCATTAACGCGAGCCTGGCGGAGGTGCCGGTAGTACTGCGACAAATCACACCCGGATGAACGTAGGTTGTTGAACGAGAGCGTACATACCCTTCCCCCACTTGCTCTTTGGGGCCCATAAAATGCAGGAAAGGCAACGGGCCTACATCACCCAGCGTGTAGTGGGAAAAGCCGCGCTGAGCTTGCAAGGCCTCAACAATTTTATGCGCACAGGCCGAAAGCGCCTGCTCCTCCTCACGAATAAGCTTAAAACCAAGCTCGGCAGCATCCACTAGCGCGTAAAAGCCGCCGCTATAGGCGACAGAGTACGTCACGGTGCCGATACCAGGCACCTGGATGGTATCGCGGTAGGTATCAATATAGCTGGGCAAACCTTCACAGGTAACCGACTCGACCACGCCGTTATGCACACGCGCCTCGATATGTACCAGGCCTGCCGGGGCCTCCAACGAAAACTGCTGAATGCCTTCCTGCTTAGGCACAATCCCACACTCAAGCACCGCGGTTGCCGTACACAAGGTATTGGAGCCTGAATAGATCGGGTAGCCCATCACTTCCATAATGATATAACCCGCTGCGGCCTCAGGGTGCGTCGCTGGCACCAGTAAGTCCACCGACATCTCCGGAATACCGTAGGGCTCTTCCAGCAGCAAGCGACGCAAGCCATCGGCATCATCGCGCAGGTACTCCATTTGCTCCCGCACCGTGGCGCCCGGCAGAGCATCAATCCCGCCCGTTACGATTCGGCTGACATCGCCCCCCGCATGAGTATCCATTAATTGAAGCGTATGGATCTTTTTCAAAGGCGTTGCTCCTGAGCGTTTGTTAGTGCAAAAGGTGCGCCGTGAGTATCCCACTGCGCATCCGGAACAATGACAATTTTGCCGAGATAATTGCTGCCCCGATTAACAAAATAGCGCTCGGCGTCATGCAGTTCAGAAAGCTTGAACGCCGCATGGAGAACAGGCTTGAGTTCACCTCTACGAATCCAGGCGATTAGCTGCTCGGCTTCTTCACGAGTACCGTGAGAAACGCCAAATATCTGCACCTGGTAAAGGTAAATACGCGTCCACATGATCTCACTGAGATTACCGCCGCTGGCCCCGGCTATGGAAAGGCGCGGATAGGATTGGCGGTGCTGCATATCAACAATCATGGTATCGATAAACAGATCGGTCATCTCGCCGCCGACCAAGTCCATCACCGCATCAATTGGCTTTCCGCCAGTGGCTTCTAAGACGCGCTCAACAAAGGTCGGCAGGTCGCCACGGTCAATAACGGCTTCGGCGCCTAACGCTTGCAGCGCAGCGGCTTTATCAGGCTGGCTGACCGCATAAGGAACAGCACCGACAATACGGCATAGCTGAATGAGCGCGGTGCCTACGCCACCACTGGCACCGCTTACCAACACGCGCTCGCCAGCCTTGATGTGTGCCGAGGTCATCATATGGTACGCCGTTTGATAGGAGCACATGCCCATCGCGGCTAGCTCAGCGTCGCGGAGTTCGGGATTATCAATGGAGTGGAACTGGTCTGCGGGCACCGCAATATACTCAGCGTAGCCGCCATCGGCCCCATGGCCGTAGTAGTCGGGAGTTAGATTGATATCCCGGCGCTCATCCGCATAAATATTGAAATCAAGCAGGCCACGCTGGCCAATACGCTCGGCATCCACGCCTTCGCCTACCGCTACGATACGCCCGGCCACATCTGCCCCCTGAATACGCGGAAACGTTAAGGTGGGCGTGCCGCCCATGGCAAAAGACGTCACGTCGCCTTTCTCTTTGGTGGGATACAGGCCTTCACGCGCTTTACGGTCGGTATTGTTTTTCGCGGTCGCCGTCACCTGGACCAGAACATCACCTGGGCCGGGTAACGGCGTTTTGACGTCTTTACGGTAATGCAGTTGTTCGACGCCACCATGCCCGACCAAGAGCATGGCAGCCATCGTAGAAGAAACGGCGGTAGATTCAGGCATTGTCAGGCTCCTTGGTACAAAGGAATAAGACTAGCCGACCATAGCAAACTCTTGCTACCCCTTAAAAGCCTGCTGAATTAGAACCAGCCCTTTCGCCTGAACACCCAAATCAGCACGCCACCGATTCCTGCCATCATGCCTAAAATGAAGAAGTAGCCATAGCGATAGTGCAGCTCCGGCATGTAGTCAAAGTTCATCCCGTAGATACCCGCAACAAACGTTAACGGAACAAAAATCGCCGTAATGACCGTTAGAACGCGCATTGTAATGTTCAGTTGGTGCGACGAGATTGATATGTAACCGTCTACTAAATCACCGCAAATGTCGTAATACATCTGAGTAAGCGTATAAAGCCGCTCAAAACGTTCGGCAACATCGTTAATGGCATGCAGCGTTTCACTTTCCTCACGCGGGACGTGCTCATAGTCGTAGACAGTTAACTCTTGGGTAATCCCTTTATGATAATTAAACACGCGCCGCATCTTAACCAGCCGGGAGCGGTACATGGTAATTTTGCGCATTAATACATCGTTGCCATTTTCATGTAACTCATCTTCTAAATCGCTTAATTCCGCTTCAAATTCAAGCAGGCTATCGATGTAGTACCCGGCAGAGATATACATCACCTTGAGCGCCACCTGCTCCGGTGATTTCGCTAATAACGTCTTACCCTGCTCCTTAAAGAGCCGCTCAATGCTCATGGCAACGCCTGGATGTAGCGTCACTAGAAAGCACTCACCAATAAAAAAGCAGACCTGCTGAGGAACAAAGTTTAGCTGGGCATCAAAAGATGAAATACCGCGGTAAATAATCAGTGCGTGGTTATCAAACTCTTCTATTTTGGGTGGTACACGCTCCTTATGGGCATCCTGAATAGCCATGGGGTGACACTCAAATTTACCCAGTAGCCGCTCAGCAGATTCTGCTGATTCCCCCTGCATATCGATCCATATATGACTGCCGGGGGTATTCTGCCATGTGACAAAAAGCTCTTCGCTCCCTTCATGGGTTTCGCCATCAGGGGTCGTCAAAATACTGCGAATCATAACTGTCCTTGGTTCCAGGGGCTTCTTAAATACGCTAATAACACGCTTACCACCGTGGAAGCTAACAACGCACCTAGAAACGGCGCTAGTGTGGGTACACTGTTCGGAAAGCTTGCCGCCATTATCCCTTCGCTTATGCTGGCGTGACTCATCCACCCAGGCAAGATCGCACCCAATAGACCCGCCATGCCGCCACCGACAGCTGCAAGGGGCGTCATGCGCCGCCATAAGCCCAGCAGCACGGGCACCACAGTTGCAGCGCAGACTAAATCAGCGATTAAAAAAAGACGTAAAACAGACACACCCTGAAGTGCGACAACCACGACAGGCACCATAAGCAAAACGGTCATCCAGCGTGTGAGCGCGATAGAAACGCTTGGCTGTTCACTGCGCGACACGATCAGTGAGGCAATACCGCTTTGTAGCGTATCTACGCTGGACGCCACCAATGTAACGGCAAGCACTAGTGCCGTTATAGCTAGCCAGGGTGGCGCGTTATTGAGCAGTGCAAAAAAAGGCATGGGCGGTTCGCCCAGCGGAACACCGTTCATGGCAGCAAGCATACCCAAACCGCCAATCACCATAACGATCATGACCGTGGCGCCCCCTCCTACCCAAGCCCCGCGGGCCAAACTGTGGTCATCACGTGCCGCCCATACCCGCTGCCAGTAGCCCTGGTGAAACAAGTTCGCTGCGGTAACCGCGATGACAAGCGTTAGTGCCACACTAAGCGCATCAGAAGTGGCGATAGAGGGCCATGCCGCACTGCTCGGCATAGCAGGCAAGTGCCAAAGGGTGACACTGGAAACCACCACTAACAGTGCAAGCAGCAACCATGCCTGCCAACGATCAGTGGCCAGGCTTGCGCGCAGCCCACCGCTTACCGTGTAAAGCAACGTAGTGAGCGTTACTCCAATAATCACCCAGCTCGACGGAACATCAGAAAGCAGCGAGGTGATCGCTCCAATAGCGGTTAATTCAGCGGCTAAAAAGCAGGCCATATACACCACGGAAACCAGCGTTACCCAGTGGCGCACTCCGCGCCCATAGCACGCCTCAGCAAACTCAGCGATGCTCCGCCCCTCAGGGAGAGCCCGGCGTATAGACGGACCATAAAAGCCAAGGACGATAAAAGGCAGTGAGGAGCCAAGGGCATAGCCTGCCAAGGCCAATGGGCCAATAAAAGCGCCAATTTCTGGCGGTGCAAACAAAATCCAGGCCCCCATACCAGATGCAACAAAAGAGAGCCCTAGCGTGGTGCTGGTTTGTGAATTACGAGCGGTTACAAAGTCATCCAATGAGCCTTTACGCCCACGGGCTTTAAGGCCTAAAAATGCAAAGCAACAGAGCGCCGCGCCCAGCACGGCTGACGTTAGGTATGGCATGTCGCACTTCCTCCGCCGGTACTAACCGGTTCAGGTTCCAGGGTCTGCGTCATAGCATTCTCAGCCACGCAACGTGGCTCCCCTGGCGACAGTGAATTGAGAGCGTATCCTGATGTAAAGCGAGCCAACCGTCAAAATGAGCAGCTACTCGCGCCGTATCCTAGCCGCTAAATAGCTAACAGGAAAACGGTTTACTTCTGCTATTCATTCGCTACAACGTTGTCTAGACTAACAAAAGCTGCTGTAAACTGAGTCAAAGCATTGCAAAATAAAAGTAGCTTACCGCCATTAGTGTTATAAAACATTAGTGTTACAAGCGTCGCACAGGAGAATAAGCGACGCACTTACAGGAAACCACTATGTCATACACCGAAGCCAAGGAGCATACGCAAGGGCGGCTCAATACTCTGTTTGCTGACCCCTACCATGCGTTTGAAAACAATACCGATGAGCGCCAGCTTCACGTTCGCGTAATGCTTTATATGCTGCTGGCCCGCCCCATGTCACGAGGAGACATGACGCTACGCGTGATCCATGGCTGGGAGAACGGTAGCTGCGAGCCTGGCGACTTACAGCATGCTGACTACGTTTTAAATACGCTAGATGATGTAAAGCGCGCGGTGAAAGACTTCGACCAGGCCACGAAGCAAAACGCTCCGCTACCCTCTGAAGACCCTGCCATTTTGGCGATGCCTTTAGCAAATGTGATCGCCGATGCCAAAGCCGAAGGGCAAGAGGTCACCGACGATATACCCAAAACGCCCGCACGCTGGTCTGCGCTTGAAGGCGGCTTGGCACTTTATACGCTTTTTAAAATGTATCACCGGTTGGTGTATGGCGAGGACGATGTCTACCGCTGCTCCCAATGCCAAACGGCCTTAGGCCCGCGTGAAATTCATGAATTTCACCTAGAGGAGAGTGAGTTCGCCCTTTTAGTGCCCCTTGTCGGACAGCCAAAAGAGGCGCCGTCTCTACTCGTATTGCATGAAAGCCAACTTAAGCCGATTGAAAAGCTGCTGGAAGAAAGTTTAAGCCTGCTGAATGATTTTTAATCCTTGAGTACAACAACGTCACTGGCCCCCCGCAAGAGCCAGTGACTGCTTAGTAAGTAAGCGTTAGCTTAATGCAATAGTGCTATTGATACCGCTTGAAACGTTTTCAGGTTCAAACCAGCGTGCTGTTACCGTTTTGGTTTGCGTCCAGAAGGCGATCGCCTGTTTGCCATTTGGCCCTAAATCGCCGAGCTTTGAAGCACGTGAGCCAGTGAAGCTGAAATAGGCAACCGGCACCGGGATTGGCACGTTGATACCCACCTGCCCCACGTCTATATCAGTTTCAAAGCGCCGCGCCACCCAGCCAGAATTCGTGAAGATAGACGTGCCGTTGCCGTTAGGATTAGCATTAATAAACGCAATCGCTTCGTCGAGTGTTTCCACGTTGACAACGCAGAGTACCGGCCCAAATATCTCTTCACGGTAAATGGTCATCTCCGCAGTCACATCGGTAAATAACGTCGGCCCCACAAAATTGCCCTTCGGATAATCGCGTACCTGGCAGTTACGCCCGTCAAGCAATAGCGTTGCGCCCTCCTTTTCACCGGTCTCGATAAGACCTAACACCCGCTCCTTGGCGGCAGGCGATACCAGCGGCCCTAAATCGGCATCCTGTTGGGTGCCAGGCCCCACTTTCATCTGGCCTGCAGCATCCACAATATCATCAATCCATTGTCGCGCCTCACCGACCAGCACCACGACCGAATTAGCCATACAGCGCTGGCCTGCGGCGCCAAATGCTGAGCCCAGCAGATTGTTGATGGCTTGGCTGCGATTTGCGTCGGGCATAACCACACAGTGGTTCTTCGCCCCCATCATCGCCTGCATACGCTTACCCGCATCTGCCGCCCGCTTGTAAAGCAATGAGCCGACGTGGGTTGAGCCAATAAACGATAGCGCTTTAATCGTTGGGTGATCGACAATCTGGTTGGCAACCTCAGGACCACCATGCACCACGTTCAACACCCCAGCTGGCACACCGGCTTCATGGGCAAGCTCCACCAAGCGCATGGTCGAGCTGGGATCCTGCTCAGAAGGCTTCAACACAAAGGTGTTGCCTGTCGCGATGGCCAGCGGAAACATGAAACAGGGCAGCATGATCGGGAAGTTAAAGGCCGTAATACCGGCCCCTACGCCTAGCGGCTGATGTAGCGTATAAACATCGACGTCGCTTGCCGCGTTCTCGGCCACCTCTCCTAGCTGGAGCGAGGTAATCGAGCAGGCGTGTTCGACCACCTCCAGACCTCGCCCTACTTCACCTTTGGCATCTGGCAACGTTTTGCCATGCTCTTCGGTGATTAAGGCGGCTAGTTCATCGGTGTTGTCACGAATCAGTGCCTGCAACGCCAGCATAATACGCATGCGCTTTCCAAGCGGTACCTTGCGCCACTCTCTAAACGCATGATGGGCGCTTGCAATCGCATGCTCTACTTCTTCTGCCGTGCAAAAAGGCACCCGGGCAACCACCTTTTGGGTCGCCGGATTAACCACATCACGCCACTCCTGGCTTTGAGACAGGACGGCTTGACCATCAATGATCATGGGAATTTCGCGAACGGCCATTACGCTTGCTCCTGATTATGATTGTGTTTGTAACAGTGGCAGTCTCTATAGCTGCCCCAGGGCCAAGAACAGGGTATATCAGCAAGTAAACGTCAACTAACGATTAGTAACAACCCCGATTAGCGATGACAAGACTCCAAAGACAGTGCAAACGCATGTTTACCCCCTTGACCTCCCCTCTCAATAAGGGATGATAATACAGCGCACCCAGGAGATGTCTCTTTGCCTCAGCAATACATGCCCACCGCTATGACGTCTCTCCGGCTTGGCCAAGTGGGCCTATGGAGTCTGGCGCTATTGCTGTGGTGCGCCGCTCCCCACGAGGTGATGCCGCGGGCTGCTGAGCCAAGTCATCACTCAGCCTTGGAAGACCACACCAAACCGCTGATCGTGCTGGCTAACCCACTTAATCGCCTTAGCCTGGACCATGACAAGCGACGCCAAAACCCGGTAGTAATTCAAAATGATACCGGGGTGGCTCTGCCCGCCCATGAAAGATGGCCTGGTATTGCGCCTGCCGTTTATCACTGCGTATTGAATACCCTTGGCTCATCGAACCCAGGCTTACCAGGCGGCCTTCCTCCCTGCAGAGCACCACCCTACGCTTAACAAATAACGACGGTTAACAGAGGTGCATAACGCCTCTTTGCCACATACATGACACCAGGCATTTATTATTAAAAGGTCTGGCCATATCAAGTTATTTCAGGAATCGTGCGTATGTTTCTGGTGGACCAACTTATTTTACTAGCAGCCATCCTGCTACTGGTCGGCATTATTTCAAGCAAGCTGTCAGCTCGCTTGGGTATGCCGGTACTCGTACTGTTTTTAGGAACCGGTATGCTTGCGGGGGAAGCAGGCATTGGCGGTATCGACTTTAATAATCCTGGTTTGGCACACGCGCTGGGCACGTTGGCACTGGCAATGATTTTGTTCGATGGCGGCTTACAAACGCCCCTCGCCTCAATCCGCCTGGTGTGGAAGCCAGCCTCGCTATTGGCCACGCTCGGCGTTTTGATCACATCAATGGTTACCGGGGTCGCTGCTGCTTATATTCTAAACCTCCCCCTGTTGGATGGTTTATTACTAGGCGCCATCGTCGGCTCCACCGACGCCGCTGCGGTTTTCTCATTACTGCGTAATGCTGGCATCCATATTAATCAGCGGCTCAAGTCTACGCTTGAAATTGAAAGCGCATCCAACGACCCGATGGCGATTTTCTTAACCATCGGATTACTTGAAGTACTGGTTAACGATATGCCCCTTGGAGTGGGCCTGTTAAAACTCTTTATCCTGCAAATCGGGGTAGGTGGCGCCGTCGGCTTGCTGGTCGGCTGGGCAGCCGTTCAACTTATTAACCGTATTCATCTGGTCACATCGGGCCTTTATCCCGTTCTGGTTGCGGCATGCGGGCTCTTCGCCTTTGGCGTTGCTGCGAACCTTGGAGGCAGTGGCTTCCTGGCGATTTTTATTGCAGGCGTCATGATCGGCAATCGCCCGATTGCCTTTCAGCGCAGCACGTTTTTGTTTCATGACGGATTAGCGTGGATGAGTCAGATCGTCATGTTCGTGGTGCTTGGGCTGCTGATTAATCCTGTTTCCCTACTGGATGTATGGCTGGAAGGCCTGATGATTGCGGCTATATTAACCTTGGTGGCTCGCCCTCTCGCCGTCACTCCCATTCTTAAACTGTTCGGTTTTACGAACCGCGAAACCGGGCTGGTTGCCTGGGTAGGCCTGCGTGGATCAGTGCCCATTATTTTGGCTATTTTCCCACTGATTTTCGGCCTGGAAGGCGCTGAACTTATCTTCAACGTGGTGTTCTTCGTGGTATTAATTTCTGCCACTATTCAAGGCACTACGCTGCCCTACCTGGCGCGTAAACTGAAACTTACCGAAGCACCGCCTGTTGTGCCTGCCGCCAGCCTGGAGATTACCTCATTGGAGGACGTTGACGCCGACATTGTGGAATATCGGCTAGGTGACTTTACTCGTGCAGCCAACCGTCGTTTATCGCAACTCGCACTGCCTGACGGCACAGTGGTGGCCATGATCACCCGTGGCAAAGACGTTATCCCACCGCGTGGGTCCACCCAATTACAGCCAGGCGATCACTTGTTTGTCGTGCTGCGTCCACAGGTTCTGCCGTTTGTTGACTGTATTTTTGCGGAGGGAGCCACGGTCGACCACTACCAACTCCCCAATCAAATATTGCATCTGAAAGGCAACACCAACGTCGACGAAGTATTTAACTCCTATGGCATTACGCTAGACCGTGATATGCACTGCACATTAGACGCGCTTCTGCGTGAGCGATTGACGGACGAACCACGCATAGGTGACTCAATAGCGTTGGAAAACGTGACCCTCTCCGTTCAAGGCGTACTTGATGGGCGCATTACCACGGTAGGTTTGACCATCAGTCAGCCAGAACTCACTGTAGAGCAACACCCCGCCTGATACCCATACGTAAAGGCCACCCGCTATTAACGGGTGGCCTTTTGAAATACTTCAACGTGCTGCAAAAATGTCCTGCAAGAATCGTATTTCAACCAGTCCTGCTGGACCAGCACTGCAGAAACAACTCAGGCAGCTTCGTAGGCAGCTTTAAGCCGGTAAAACTCATCAACAATGGCGGCCATTTCAGCGGCGTCATAATGACAAAGGCCACTGACCACCAGCTTTTTAGAGCCGACACCGATTGCAACGCCCTTCGATTCAATGGAAAACTCAAGCAATGCGTCTGCTCGCTTCCCCTGCACATCAAGCGATGAGCGCGTTAAGGCAAGGCCTGGTGTAAACCCATCCAAACGCTCTAATGAAAACCCCATGCTATCGTAGATAACCAAAGGGCGTTTAGGGTTAAACATTACCCCATGCTTTTCCATTAGCGGTTTTAAATAATGCGGGAAATTTTTGCCTGAGAACGCCACATAGCAACGAGCAAATGCTTCAATAGCAGCGCTATCGTGGGTCGTCTCGCCATCACGAACCACCTGTAAATAACATTTTCCACTCTCATCACTTACGTGAAGCTCACCATTTTCTGCTTCACTAAAGAGCAGTGGCGTATCAGCACTTACCATATTGGTGAAGCGAAATTCCATTTGCCGCGACAGCCCGAACTTTACCAGTATTAGCGTAAACAACAGGTCACCAGGCACGCAGAAACGTCGCGCACCCGGATTATGGATCGGGTTGTAATCACCTGCCACGCCTTTAGCGAAACGGCTGGCCTGCTCGGCGGAGACCACTACATACTCTCCGTGTTGCGCGTAAAAATCCTTGAACATGGCGTTTGCTGCCTGCCTAGCGTTGAAATCGAAAACCCATAACTATCCAGCGTCGCGCATAATGCCATAAAACGCGCGCCAACAGGAGTCACCTGCCAGGAAGCGAGTATGTCAAACACGAACATTACTAAAAAGCGCTTATCCCGCGTTGTATTGGCTACCTTGATCAGTAGCCTGTTTATCATAACGGTTTGGCTGGTGGGCAGCTACTGGTTGCTGAATAGTCAGTGGTTACCGGAAAGAATTTCTCAGTTTGAAGGTATTGAGGTTCGCTGGAGCCAAGGAACTAGCCGCCACCCTGGACGCTGGGAAGTAGACAACCTTTATCTTGCCCGTGAAGACGATGCGCTACCGATGGCAATTGAGGCCGAGCATGCCACGCTCACACTCTCGTTATGGTCGCTACTGCGCGGCGAGTTACATATCAAGGCATTAGAGGCCGAAGGAATCCGCCGCTTAGCGGTGGGTGATATCGCCCTTGAAGCGCAGGGCACGCTAGAGGTGGCTGATACAACCCTTAGCCGTGAAAACCTGGCCATACCCCATGTGAACCTGGCAATCACAGAAGGCCGCCTGATACGCCCAAGTGACCACGCCACACTGGTTAACGCCATAACCCTTGAAGCCACCACAACGCTTGATGAGATCACGCCCACGGACCCGGCCACGGGTACACTTAACCCTGAACTGCTAGCGGCACTTTCCGCAACACTTGATATTAAGGCGCAGGCAGATGCCTGGAATGTATTCATGCCCTACCTGGAGGCCATTCCGTGGCTTTTCCTGGACGGCCGCGGCGCACTGGAGGGCCATATTGAACTTGCCTCAGGCACACTTAAACCAGGTAGCCTGCTTACTTTGAAGGCACCTGAATTACGTTTAACGCTGGATGAGCGAACGCTTTTAGAGCACGATCAACCAACGGCCTGGAGAGAGGCAGATGCACCGCCCCCACGCCACACAGCAACCGGTAGAGGAAGCGTCCAGCTACGCGTAGCCGATCACCAGATTGATTTTGAGACTCGCCTGCAGGATGTCACGCTGGCAGATACACAGCCCTATGCGGTAAATACCGCCTTAAGCCTTAAAAGCGATATGGCCAACCAGCGTTTGGACCACCTAACTCCACCCACGGATGCTGAACTGACGCTTGAAGGCACCATTACCCGACTGGACATGATGGACCGCTACCTCGCCAATACGCTGGAGGGCCAGGGCATTCGCTTATCCGGCAATGGCCGTTTAGAAGCCAGGGTTAGCGTTCGCGACACTCACGCCCATAGCGCCCATTTGCGGGTCGAGGCAGACACAATCGCGATCAACGCACTGGATATGACGGCTCAAGGGCAAGGCACACTTAACGCTGAGCTAAAGGACGCCTCGATGGTTGACGCGACACTTGGTTTCTCCCAGGCAACGCTTTCCCACGCCAACCAAACACTGCTTAACGACGCGACACTTGACCTGGTAGCACAAAGTCCTATCGAACCTGTATTAGCCCGCAGTCACGCCACCGCGACACTTCACTGGCGGGACGCCCGCATGGCCAGTATTAGCGCCCTGCAACCGTATATTGCCACTTACCTGCCGGCCCCGGCTCCGTTTAGCCTGGTCAGCGGCCAAGCGCAAAGTAACGGAACGCTCCATATTACCCCTAAACAGCTTAGCGGAGAGCTTACCTTAACCGGCGATTCGCTCACTACCCGCTGGCAGCGTGATGAGCAGAGCACCCTGCTCACCAGCGATATGCAGCTTTCACTGCAACTACGCGAGGCAGCTACCGATGGCACAAGCGTTGATATCAGTGGTAGCCGTTTACGCTGGCAGGTCGCTGATGACACACAGCCCGAAGAGCGCCTGGAAAGTATCTTGGTGATTCGCGAAGGCCGCTTTCAGCGGCGTGGCGAGATTCCCAGTGGGCAGTTTCAGCTAGAGGGCAGCGTGCAGCGCTTGAGTTTTCTGAACGCCTTTTTACCCACAGATCACGGCGTTTCGTTGTCTGGCAATGGGCAACTGTTCGCCCAAGGCTCTTTTAGCGGTAAGCGCCTGTTGGCACCTACTCGGCTGCGTATAGATGCCAACCATCTTGAAGTCGCATTTTTAGACTACCAGGCCAGCGGGCGCGGCGAGCTAACCGCGCAAATCGACAGCCCCGAACAGGCACAACTTTCGCTGGGTATTCCGCGCTTTTCGCTACAGCGTAACGATGATGACAGGCCTCATGTAGAGGGGCGTCACTTTGCCTTAACCACCCAGACAGACCAGCTCAGCAACGTGCTCATATCGCCAGAAGCAGAATACTTTGTTACCCGAATAGCCTTGCCGATTACCGAAGTGCCGGACTTTACTCGCTATAACCGCTACCTGCCTGAAGATGCAGGCCTTCGCCTGCTTGGCGGTCAGGCAAACCTGGGCAGCGAGTGGCTACTGGAGGGGATGAGCGCCCAAGGCAACATGACCCTGCGTGCGTTTGGCGCCGACCTCGCCCTTCTTGATCAGCGGCTACGTGGCGATATCGAACTCTACTTACAACTTACTGAAGGCGATTTACAGGCACGGCGTTTTACGGCTAATGACTCATTTCTGCGCTTGGAAAATGTGTTCCGTATCAGCGAGCAAGGCGCTCAGGACGCAGGCTGGTGGGTGCAGCTCTCCATGGATGACGCACAGCTTACCTGGGATGACCCCATTCGCCTGTCCACACAGCTGCGTCTGGCCATGCGCGACACCGGCTTGGTCGCCAGGTTGTTTTTAGCCCGTGCCCGAGAAAGCGACTGGCTCGGCAGGCTACTCAACGTGCACAATGTTAATGGCACCGCTGAACTTGCGCTTAATGGTGAACGTATCCAGCTGAGCAACCTTGTACTCACCGGCGGCCCACTACTGCTGCTTTCCGATGTCACGCTTGAAGAGCAGAGCGCCAATGGCGCGCTCTATGCCCGCCTTGGCGCACTTGGCATAGGCGTGGAGCTTGTTAACAGCGAACCCAGGCTACACGTACTGCAACCCAAGCGCTGGTTTGACCGCTGGCGGCAAGCGGTTCGTTACCCTCGTCCTGATTAGCGCTTTTTGCGCTGGCGCCGAATCATCCTGACCCGCTCTTTGGCTTTAGCCGGCGTCGAAAGCGGCGCTGCTGAATCCGTCTCTTTGGGCGGCAAAGTGACCCAAGCAAACACCGGCAATGCCAAGTGCCAGCGAATCGCGGCTAACCGCAGCCCCAGCGTAATCGCCAAGGCCATTGCGATACTAACGCTCAGCGGCGTATTCAAGGTGTTCAGCGCGACATATACAGTGCCGCCAGCCATGGCAGCGGTAGCGTAGATCTCTTCACGCAACACCATCGGTACGCGCTGAGCCAGCATGTCGCGGATCATTCCGCCGGCGACACCGGTCATCATCCCCATCAATACCGCCACTACACCGGAGGTTCCCAGCAACAGTGCTTTATGGGTGCCGATGACCGTAAACAAGGCAAGGCCAAAGGCATCCGCAATCGGCAAAAACCTTCGCGACAAGCGATGAATATAGTGGAACCCCACCAGCGAAATGCCCACCGTTGCCAGGATAACCCATAAGTAAGTGGGATCAGCGACCCAAAAGACAGGCCGCAAGCCCAGCACTAAATCACGCAGTGTACCGCCACCAATCCCGGTCACAGCGGCCAACACCAGCATGCCAAACGGGTCCATTTTTGACCGACACGCAAGAATAACGCCCGATAGCGCAAAAACAATCACACCCATCATGTCCAACCAATACACCACACCCGTCACGTGATTCCCCTTTGTGCGCTATGTTTTTTAAAGCGGTTTCTTAAAGCAGGCAGAATACCACTAATGCGTTTTTCGCCTATCGCTTGCTCATTCGCTAATTAACCCGACTTAACGCCGTGGCTTAGGGTACGCTTGTGAGAACTTTTTAAAAGGAGGTGCTATGGATTGGAACCCTGCTTATACATGGTTAGTACTGGCGCTACTTCTCAGTTTAGGGGAGTTAACCTCTGGTGCAATGGTACTACTGGCACTGGGTATTGCTGCCGCGCTTACCGCGGCGGTCACTGCCCTTGGGCTCTCTCTACCTTGGCAATTGCTGAGCATGGGCATTTTTTCTGGCCTATTAGTTCCCTTGGGTGTGATGGTGATTCGTCCGCGCTTTTCTCCTCGCGGCGTTGCCTACGGCACCACCGGCACTGGGGTCGAAAAAGGCAATCATTACCACACGTTGCGCCGCGATTATGACGATGCGACCGGTATCAAAATCAACGGCGACTTTTACCGCTTGCGCGTTATGGACACAGGTGCCACAGAGCTTCCACCCGATACGTCCGTTATCTTCCAGCGCTTTGAAGGTACTACAGCGCTGGTTGCCCTCCCCTCGTCAGCCCCTAACCCTTTGCAAGACGATACCACCCTACGCAAGGAGCCTTAATAATGGATTTACCTATTAGCCCCGGTTTATTAATAAGCCTGATTATTGTCGTTATCGGCATTGTGATTATTTCCAAAGGACTGGTGATTGTACGTCAGTCGGAAGTAATGGTAGTTGAGCGCCTCGGCTCATTTAATCGTGTGCTCGAAAGTGGCATCAATATCATCGTTCCCTTTATTGAGCAGCCTCGCGCGATCACCATGCTGCGCTATCGCAAAATGGGCGAAGAGTACCAGGCAATTACCACGGATGAGATTCGCATTGACCGCCGTGAAACGGTGATGGATTTCCCCGGCCAGCCGGTCGTGACCACCGATAACGTAACGGTTCGTATCAATGGCGCGCTTTATTACCAAATTATTGATCCTAAGCGCGCAGTTTACGAAGTCGTCAACATGAGCCAGGCCGTCGAGGTTCTGGCGAAAACCACGCTACGCTCGGTGGTCGGCAAAATGGAGCTGGATAAACTATTTGAATCCCGCGCGGAAGTGAACAATGAGATTCAGGCTGCCATGGAAGAGCCTGCATCCAAATGGGGGGTCAAAATATCTCGCGTCGAGGTACAGGACATCGCCATGCCTGAAGAAGTAGAAACGGCCATGCGCCTACAAATGGCTGCCGAGCGTAAACGCCGCGCCACCGTTACCGAAGCCGAAGGTGAAAAATCTGCCGCTATCGCCATGGCTCAGGGCCAGCGTGAATCGTCCATTCTTAACGCCCAGGGTGATAAGGAATCGGCCATTCTGCGCGCCCAGGGCGAGCAGGAGTCCATCAAACTGGTATTGAATGCTATTGGCGACAGCGAGGAAAACAAACGCACCGTGGTGGGTTATTTACTCGGCCAGAGCTATATCAAGGGTTTGCCCAACATGGCGAAAGACGGCGAGCGCGTCTTTGTGCCTTATGAATCTTCTGCTCTGCTGGGTTCCATGGGCATGTTCCGCGAACTGGCAGGCTCACCTGAGGATGCGGTAGGAGAACATCTAAAACACCGCACCGGCAATACTAACCCATCCAACAGCTTTCGCAGCGGCGTGGTAGGCGGAGGTATTAGCGGAAGCTGACACGCTCGCTCAAGAAAACCGGGTAACGCTATTACCCGGTTTTCCAACTGTTACAAACACTTATGATAAATCGGCCCTAACGACTCACGCTCCCAAGACGGGTTAAACCACGCGGCGCCGCAATGCGAAAAAAACGCTCCACGACATCCGCTTGTGTGGCCGGAGTCACTAACGACACCCCCACAAATATCGGCAAGTTGATGATTAGCCCCCAGAACCCCGCGTGGATGCCCAACGGGTGTGGCCATAGCGTAGTAAACGCCACGGTAACCAAAAATCCTGCCACAATACCCGCCATAACGCCCAAACGTGACGCGCGCGGCCAGAAGAACATGCCAACAAAAGCAGGCAACACTTGCGAGGCAAATCCCAGCCCTACCAGCAAAATCATCACCAGACTGCCCGGTTCCGCAATTGCGAGTGGCGCAATCACTAGGGCCATGATGGGTAAGATCATACGCCTGGCAAGTCGGCCAGTAGTGGCATTTGAAAGCTTTAACAGCGGTTGCAGTACATCCTTACTTAATGACAGCGACACCGAATGAATAAACGGCTCGCTGGATGACATGGAAGCCGCCAGGGTACCCGCTCCAAGTAACCCGACCAGCACAACGGGCAAATGCTGCATGGCGTATTCAAGGACGACGGTATCTGCTCGCGCCAAGTCAGGCAGCGAGTAAATACCGATAAAGCCCACGATCACCATGGGTAAAATCACTACGTAGTACGTAGGCAGCCAAGTGGCGCTGCGCCGGATAGTACGTGCGGAAGACGCACTCATCCACTGGGTCCATACCGGGGGCATAAACGAGAACATTGAGACAATAATCGAGGTGGTCCAGAAGCTAAAGCTCATATCCCCGCCGGCCCCTGGTAGGGTTAAAAACGCTACATGCTCAGCCTGAATACGCTCAAATATCGCTGCAAAACTTAAACCACCGGTGGCGCTATGCACTGCCCACAACCCTACAGCCCAGGCAACGACCAACATTAATACGCCCTGAAAGGCGTTGGTGCGCCCAATCGCCCGCTGGCCACTGGCGTACAAATAGACAGCAATAGAGGCAAGCACCAACACAACGCCTAACCAGACAGGAATGATACCGCCGCTCATCACAAACAGAATATAGGCCGAACCAACCGTTTGAAGCACCGCGTAAGCAGTTGAGCCAACCGCCATTACCAGCGATGCCAGCGCCCCCAAGGCAGGGCTTTGATAACGGTCAGCAATCGCGCTTGCCTGAGTAACGTGGCCAAACTCAGCGCCAAACTGCCATACCTTGGGGCCAAAGTACCAAGCGATCAGGGCCAGATACGCCAAATAGATAGCGACGTAAAAGACCGCGACCCCTTTCGAATAAGCCCAGCCCGGTGCACCCATAAAGGTATAAGCACTGACGCTCCCTGCGGCAATCAGCAGATACAGCGTGACCGGCCCCATGCTACGCCCAGCAACCCCCCACTCTTCCAGGCTGTTCATATTGGCACGGGTGGCCTGACCACCGCGGGAGCGTAAGCCAATCATCATGGCAATGGCCACATAGATAAGCGTAATCAGCAGAGGCCAGAGGCTATTCATGGTTATCTCGCTCTACGATACGGTTGCCTATCAGCATGACCACCACGCAAGAAAAAATAACCAAATAGCTCCATACCACCATCAGGGGCAGGCCTAGCACTAACGTTGCCCGGTTTACCCAACCAATCATCGGCCACGTTCCCATAGCGATGAGTGTTAAAAACGCAATGAATAAACCCCAACCCGCACGCGAGGTGGGCAGTACCAGTAAACGCCGCATGGTGATTCCCTAAAATTTTGTTAGCCGTCGTACCACTGGCCTACCTATCTTCATGTTGTGTGATCGGCAAATCGTCGGCCGACCAACGGCTTGTCGCTAGATATGCCAAAGCGGCAGCGTGCGACGTTACCGAAGTAGCACACTCCGCGTCTATTGCGTCATCAACGTCTTGACTCCGTTAAGACGCGTCGCATGAGCGTCACGGTTTCGCCTCGGTATTCAAGCGTTTCTATCGCTTGCCAACCTAGCCGCTGATAAAGCGACTGCTGGTCCGGGGTATAGAGATAACATTGTTGAATACCGCTATTGCGTACTTCTGCTTCCACGCGTTGCACCAGCGCGGAAGCAATACCCTGCCCGCGCCACTCAGGCGCTACGAAAACAGAAGCCAGCCACGGCGTTAATTCGCGCCGAATGCTCATATCATCGTCAATTAAGCAGGCAGTGCCGACAGGTACGTCGTCTTGCAAAGCAATAAATACGGAGGGTACACCCGAGATACCGCACTCAGACATCGTGTCATCAATGGCTTCTTCTAGCGTTAGCCCTGGGTATAAATTCCCCCACGCTGCAAACGTCCAGCGCACTACGGTGGGAAGATGAGGACTATCTGCGCTAAGTCGCTGGATAGTGGTGTCCCGCATCACTATTTACCTTATTTTGCTGAAATTAACACCGTCACGGCAACCCTGTAGCCCGCCTCGCACCATCATGCAAAAGCGCGCACCTGCGGCGATTAGCGTGACGAATCGCGCAGCAGCGCATCAAGAGGACCATTCTCAAGCGGCTGCCCCCAACTATCGCCATGTACCAACTCACTTAACGGTAGCCTGGAGCGCCAGCCTTTGGCTTCAAGCTCCGGCTGATCCAGAAACTCGCTGACATAGCCAAGGCATAGATAGGCCACGGGGTATACGTGATCAGGCAGGTTCAAGGCGTCACTTAACTGAGCCTGATCAATAATACTTACCCAGCCAACGCCAACCCCTTCGGCCCGCGCAGCCAACCACAGGTTTTGCACCGCCAGACACGTGCTGAACAAGTCAGTTTCGACAATACTGTTGCGGCCTAGCACGTGTGGTCCTCCCCGGCTGCGGTCGCAGGTGATGCATAGATTCAGCGGGCTTTCGACAATCCCTTGAAGCTTGAGGCTACGGTAAAGATCATTACGCTCACCCTCAAAACGCTCAGCGGCTTTCTGGTTTTCCTGCTCAAATAACGCAAGGATAGACGCCCTGACCTCGTCACCTTCAATGACCATAAAATCCCAAGGCTGCATGAACCCTACCGAAGGCGCATGGTGGGCAGCCTGCAATAGACGCGCCAGCACGTCAGCGGGAATCGGGTCAGGAAGAAACTGTGAACGCACATCACGGCGCTCATAAATGGCACGATAAAGCCCCTGGCGTTCACTCTCTGAAAAGCAGGCATCTGAAGCGGTCACGGGATTGAACTCCTGTTCCATGATCGTTTATGCGTGGGAGGCGGGTTTGACCATATCAATATGCGGTATGCCGTCTTCATCGTAGGGCTCACTGATGCGCTCGAACCCAAACGACTCATAGAAAACGTTCAAATAAACTTGTGCACCGATCTTAATGCCCAGACCAGGATAGGCTTGCTCGGTAAAACGA
The DNA here is from genome assembly GCF_052378905.1 of Halomonas sp. AOP22-C1-8. Classification (NCBI taxonomy): domain Bacteria; kingdom Pseudomonadati; phylum Pseudomonadota; class Gammaproteobacteria; order Oceanospirillales; family Halomonadaceae; genus Halomonas; species Halomonas sp. AOP22-C1-8. The sequence continues at coordinate 24,104 of NZ_JBQSYD010000017.1, forward strand.
ATCGCCTCGCTCATCAGCGCCCGGCCATATTGATAGCCCCGGAAAGCCTTGAGTGTCATCACTCGGCCAATCGAGGGCTCAGAAAACTTATCGCCCGGCCCCACTACTCGGATATACGCCGCGAGCTGACCATCAACCGTGGCGGAAAGATGCCAGGCAAGCGGGTCCAGCTCATCAATTTCCTGGTAGGCACACCGCTGTTCCACCACAAACACCGCTATGCGTGCCTTTACGATTTCATAGAATTCGCGCGTGCTTAATTCGTCCAGTCGCGACCAGCTAAAACGTAAAGACATCGCGGTACAATCTCCATCGGGCATTAAGAATTCAAACAGTATAAAACGCCGATTATACATGGTCCGACATACGGCCATCTCGCCAAATAGTCACTAACCTCTGCAGCCAACACAGCCTGCGACAAAGATATCTCACAGAGTGCCCACGTTCAGCACCTCACGGCTTCTCAACACTGCTCAAAAACTGCTTAAGCAGCGCGTCAAGCTGCGCCCGCTGCTTGTCACTCAAACCACTAACCAGCTCTGCTTGGGTCTCTACATGGGCGGCAATGGCTTCATCAATTAACGCAAACCCTTTCTCAGATAGCGAAATCAGAAAGCCTCTCCCGTCGGCAGGGTTTTTGACACGCTCAATCAACTCCGCTTTTTCCAACTGCTGAAGCCGATGCGTCATGGTACCGGATGTCACCATGGTGGAGGCCATTAAGTCGCTGGGTGAAAGCGCATAAGGCGGACCTTCGCGACGCAGCGTGGCCAACACATCAAAGCTTGAGTCATTAAGGCCGTACGCCGCCCACGTCTGCTCCATACGCCGCATCAAGCTCTGATTGAGCCGCTTGAGGCGGCCCAGCGTACCCATCGGAGCCACGTTTAGGTCGGGGCGCTCTTGCTGCCACTGTGTAAGTATTTTATCGACATGATCCATGGCACTCATGCTCACCCCATTTTAACTTGACGTCAAGGTAAAAACTCAGGTACCTTGACATCAAGCTATTTTCAAAAGACATTTCAAGAGCCATTATATGAGCCACGCCATGCAGCCATCCAAGGCAAGATCAGGGGCACCTCCCAAACAGAAGCGACTTGCCGCATTTATCTATCTTTTAGCAGGTGGCGCGCTGCTGGGGCTTTCGACCAACGTGGCCAAACTGGCCGGTGATGCGCAGCTGTCGCCTCTCGCCTTTCTATTTTGGTCGATTACTGGCGCGGCTTTAATTCTGCTGGTAGTAGCAGCACTACGCAGCAATTTGCCGCCTGTCACGGGTCGTACGCTTGAGTATTACCTGGTTTCGGCCTTTGTCGGCGTGGCGGGTTCTAACCTGATTTTCTTCTCGGCCATTCCGCATATTGGTGCAGGTTTTGTCGCCCTTGTGATTACATTGCCGCCGTTGCTTACCTACGTTGGTGCGCTGATAGTAAAGCTGGAACGCTTTCAGATGATGCGGGCGATGGGCGTTATGTCAGCGCTCGCGGGCGCCGTCACCTTGGCAGCTCACAAGCTTTCCGCGCCTGATGCCGACTATGTGTGGATTTTGCTGGCGTTGGCGGGGCCGGTACTGTTGGCCATCGGAAATCTTTACCGAACGTTGCGCTGGCCAGCGGGTGTCTCAGGCAACGCGCTTGCGCCCGGTATGCTAGTCGCTGCGGCGGCTCTTCTGTTCAGCGTCGGCCTGCTGCCTGGATTTTCGCTTGGTATCCCAAGCGGGCAACGCCTTCCACTTCTCCTAATTGCCCTTCAATCAATGGTATTTGCAGGCCAGTTTTTACTGCTATTTCTGCTTCAGAAAACCGGCGGGCCAGTGCTTCTCAGCCTGTTGGGTTCCGTCGGCGCCGTGGTTGGCGTTCCGGTGGCGATAGTGCTCCAAGGAGAAGCCGCGCCGGAGGGCTTACTACCCGGCGCCCTGCTGATAGGCACAGGTATCGCTCTGCTTAATATTGGCAAAGCCAGGCAACTTGCCTAAATAAACAAAGGCATATCTGGCAGGCATACTTAAACAATACGCCGTTCCATGTAGTGAGTATTGCCTTCCGTTTTACGAATGTGAAAGCCCATGCGTTCGTAGAGCGCGACGGCAGGATTAATGCAGAACACCCGAAGGCGCAGCGTATCGATATTCGATTGCCGCGCCCTGTTTACCATATGGTGGATGGCTGCCGTACCAAAACCCTGACGCTGCCACTGCGGCGCGATTTGCAGCTCGCGAATATAGCAAGCCTCGGTAGCCTGGTTGATACACAGCAAGCCCACCGGGTGCGTGTTGATGACCAACTGATAGCTCTCCAGGGTACGCCACTCACTTTCAAACAAAGCGCTGTCCCAGTGCATATCCAACTGATCATAGTAGCTGGACATATTCTGACGGATCAGTTGCTCTGCAAAATCCCTATCGCTGGTCGGCTGAAAGAGCGGCGTCATATTTACTCCCGGCGCTCCTGTCGGCACCTGTTGCGAATGTTGTTCCTGGAGAAGCTGACATCATAAATCATTACGTTGCCAGCGGTTTACAATATGACTCCGCTGTTAAGGTGAGAACCGCCCCCATAATCCGCTATACTAGGCAGTAGCGTAGATAAATAACGAAGGAGGGAGTATGAACAACGTCTCTTTGGAAGCAAAGCGCCGCTATTATGCACAGGTCAGGCGTTCAAATTACCAGGCGAGCATGGCACTGGAAGGGATTATCGTTGATTCTCAGGCGTCTAAAACCAATAAAACCGATGTATTAGTTAAATATACAAAATATAAAAATTGCTAATGGATAAGTACGGCGTCGGCCAAGACCCTTATTGCTATCCCGGCACTGATATCTTGCGTAATAAGCTGGACATTTCCGACACGGCTGAGCTTGAAGAAGCGGAGCGCGATCTATCGCTTATTAACGCGGATAGCATTGAGCTTTTGCAGCCACCCTATAATTTTGCGTACCTGAAACACCTTCATCATCAGCTATTCCATGACCTCTATGATTGGGCAGGTAGTGTGCGCACTATTGATATAGCCAAAGGCGATACGCGATTTTGCCACGTCAATCGCATCATTCCCGAAGCTGAAAAGCTGTTTACTAAACTTGCAGAACACGATTATTTTATTCAGCTTGAGAAAGCAGAACTCATACCGGCGTGCGCTGAATTGTATGGTGATTTAAACGTTGTTCATCCCTTTAGAGAAGGTAACGGTCGCGCACAGCGATTACTCTTTGAACATCTCATCATCAACTGTGGCTATCGCCTTTCATGGCACCCACTCGAGCAGAATGAATGGATAGCGGCCAATATCGCCAGCTACTATTGCGACTATCAACCGTTAGCATCCATTTTTGAGCGCTGCATCGGCTCACCTCTGACAGACTAACGTCAGGGCAATGCCTGACGCTCTACTTTATTTCTGCCTTACCCCCTACCCCAACTGAAACGGGTAAACCGATCCTATTTGCAGAAGCTGCGTTAACTCATCCAGTGCGCTGAGCGACTCTTCTGCCAACTGCGGATCGGCGAGGTCGTCAGGTGCCAAGCGATCCCGGTAGTGGCGGTTGACCCAAGCAGTAAGGTCTTCGTAAAGATCATTAGTGAGCAATACGCGGCCGGTCAGTGCTGCGCGCTCGGCTTCTGAAAGAGCAACGCGCAGACGCAGGCAAGCGGGGCCGCCGCCGTTGCGCATGCTTTGCTTGACGTCTTTCACCACCACGTCACTGATGGGGTTATTGCCTGCCAACAGGTAGTCTTGAACGGTGCGCCAGACGGCTTCACGCTCCTGACATTCGCTGGGCACGACCAGCGTCATGGTGCCATCGGGGTTGGAAAGCAGCTGCGAGTTAAACAGGTACGACGCCACTGCATCTTCCAGGCTTACCGCTTCAACCGGTACGCGAACGGGGATTAAGGGCGTCGTCATCTTGCGGCGCAGCTCGTTGAGCGTGCCCTCTTCGTCCAGGAAAGCCATTTCGTGATACAGCAGCACGGGACCGTTGCCCACGGCGATGACGTCGTTATGAAATACGCCCGCATCAATAGCGTCCGGATGCTGCTGAGCAAATACCGTTTGCGACGCAACAAGCCCATGCTGGCGGGCTACTGCCTGGCTGGCTTCCAGCGTTTGGCGGGCGGGATAGCGAGCAGGTTCGCGCTCGCCGCTACGCACGTCACCAAACGCTTGGCGGCCATATACAAACAGATGAACGCCCGGCTCACCGTATTCACCACACAGGCGAGTATGATTGGCAGCACCTTCATCGGAAAACGCAGGCGTGGCGGGCAGCGCTGGGTGGTGGGCGAAGTGCTGTTCGCTGTGAAAAATGGCCTGCAGCACGCGGCCCGTGGTTTGCGGCTCAAGAAAGCGATGAAAGCTTGATTGCAGGTTGGCCGGAGTGAAGTGCACCCGGCGGTCCGGCGCGTCGATGCTGGGGGTAACGGTGCCCGCATTGGCCGTCCACATGCTGGAAGCCGAGCAAACGGCCCGCAACAGCTGCGGTGCATCGGCGGCAGCACGGGCCAGCACATCATGATTGCTGCCGCTAAAACCCAAGTCGCGCAGCGCGCCGATATCCGGGCGCTGCTGAGGCGGCAGAACACCTTGGGCGTAGCCTGCCTCCATCAAGGATTTCATTTTTAAAAGCCCTTGTAGCGCCCCCTCTTTAGGATTGGACTCAAGGCCGCCGTGGCTCATGGAAGCCACATTGCCTACGGCGAGCCCTGAGTAGTTATGCGTCGGGCCTACCAGGCCGTCGAAATTGACTTCCCTAACGTTACTGATCACAGGTGTTCTCACAGACTAACTCCCGGCGGCAGAGTATCGGGCATCTCCAACGCCTCGGCTTCCATGGAAGCCACCGGATAGGCGCAGTAGTCCGCCGCATAGTACGCGCTGGGGCGATGGTTGCCGCTGTCGCCGACGCCACCGAACGGCGCATCACCCGAAGCCCCGGTAGTCTGGCGATTCCAGTTCACAATACCCGCACGGATGCGCAGCAGAAAATCGTCCCAGTCGGCCTTTTCACCGCCAATTAAACCCGCCGAGAGGCCATAGCGCGTGTTATTGGCAAGCGTTAACGCCTCGTCCCAATCGTGGTAACGGTGCACCTTCAATAACGGGCCAAAGTACTCCTCGTCAGGCACTTCCAGGCCCGTCACGTCGATTAACGCAGGCGTGAGCAGACTGGTATTGTCTTTAACACGCTGCATACGGTTAATCACCGTGCCACCCAGAGCTTCCAGTGCATCCTGTGCTTTTAGCAGGCCATCAGCCGCCGCCACACTGACCAGGCCGCCGTAAAATGGTGTGGGCGACTCATCAAACTGCCCGGCCACATGAAGCCTGGCAATCGCTTCGGAAAGCGCGTCAATTAGCCGGTCGCCAACCTCGCCCTGGGGTACGATTAAACGGCGTGCACACGTGCAGCGCTGGCCGCCAGACAGAAAGGCGGATTGCAAAATGGCCAGCACGGCGGCGCGCTCATCATCCACGTCCTTAACCACCAGCGGATTGTTGCCCCCAAGCTCCAGCGCGAGGATTTTATCCAACTGCCCGGCAAACTGCTGTTGCAGCATGCCACCAACCTTTGCACTGCCGGTAAACAGCAGGCCATCGATCCCAGGGTGTGCAGAGAGCGCCTGCCCCACCGGTACACCGCCTTGAACAAGATTGATGACGCCAGCAGGCAGCCCGGCTTCTTGCCAGCACTGCAGCGCCAAGTCCGCGGTTAGCGGTGTTTGATCGCTCGGTTTGAAGACAACGGTGTTGCCTGCCAGGAGAGCCGGCACCATGTGACCGTTAGGCAAGTGGCCCGGGAAGTTATAGGGGCCAAACACCGCCATCACGCCATGCGGGCGGTGGCGCAGCACCGCTTTGGCACTGCCTACAGCTTTTTCGCGCTCGCCGGTGCGCTCCTTGTACGCCTTGAGCGAGAGCGCTATTTTCCCCACCATAGCGCCCGCTTCCGTACGCGCCTCCCAAAGCGGCTTGCCGGTTTCAGAGGCAATGGCGACAGCCAGCGCTTCACTGCGCGATTTAAGTACCTCAGCAAAACGCTCAACCAACGCTTGGCGTTCGCTAAGGGGCGTTTTTGCCCACTCGGGAAACGCCTTTCGCGCAGCGGCTACCGCTTCTTCAACCTGCGTATCACTGGCTGATGCCCCTTGCCAGAGCAGCCCGCCTGAGATGGGGTCAAACTTACTAAACGATGCTGCAGCGCCATTCACCCAGGCGCCGTTGATAAGCTGCTGTTGTTGGGCGTGCATCATGCTCTCCTACCTGTTCAGGTTTCCAGAAGCCGCACGGCATCACCTGTGGTCACCCCTAGGCGCTCGGCTTCTGTGTGGCTTAAAACAATCGTATCGCGGGTGGGTGCACGGCCTATCCACGCGGCGGTAAAGGCCTGCATGGTGGTGGTCGCGGCCAACCAGCGGCTAACGCTCTCATCAGGTGCCTTGGTCGATACTTCAACGTGATATAGCTGCGAATTGCGCACAGCCCGCACATCGTCGATATAGGCTTCAACCGTCGGGCCACCGTCAAAAATATCGATATAGCCTTCCCAGCGCAGCCCCTCTTTTTTGAGCATTTCAAGGGCGGGCCGAGTATGCCGATGCACTTGACCAATACACGCGCGCGCCTCCTCGGCCATAAACGTGGTGTAAATGGGAAAGCGCGGCATTAATTCACCGATAAAGCTTTTCTGCCCAAGACCGGTCAAGCGGTCGGCTTCGCTGAAATCCATGGGAAAAAAGTGTTTTCCCAGGCTCTCCCAGAAGGGACTGCGGTTCTGCTCATCGAACACGCCGCGCATTTCGGCGAGCACTTTCTCAGGAAAACGATCACGAAACTGTGCAATAAACAGCCAACGTGCCTTGGAGAGCAGCGCACCGTTGCGCAGGTGTTTATTGGCCTCGCCGCGGTATTCCGGGCGCAAAAACAGTGAGCATACTTCGGCATCGCCGGTATGGTCAGAGCTTAAAAACAGCGTATCGATGGTGCGGTGTAAATCCAGCTGTACTGACGAGTGCGCCAGCGTGCCCAACCGATAGTTATAAAAAGGCACTTCGTGCCCTACCTGGCCTTCAATGGCACAGCAGCCAGCCAGCTCGCCATTAGCCTCATCTTCCAGCACAAAGAAGTAGAGCCGATTGTTAACCGGGGTACGCTCTTCAAACGCGCGGACAGACGTTTCAATTTTTTCTGCCAGAAATTCTCGGTTATTGGGCAGCGAGGTAAAACCCACGCCCGCCTGCTGCGCAAGCGCCAGCAACCCATCAACATCTGCACGGGCGATAGGACGAATGCGCATCATATTTCTCCTTCATCAAAGGCATCCACCGCGCTGGGCAGAGTAAGTGGTGCGGCAAATACAGCTCGCCCCTCCTCTACTCCCAAGCGTTTGGCATCCGCCTCTGAAAGCATCAGTTGCCCAGTGGCTGAAAGCGCGTAACGGGCGACAATGCAGCGAAAATCGCCCAGCGCTTGGTTAGCGATCAAGGCAGGTTCGGCATCGGGAAGCGTTTCGTCCGGACGAAGACGTACCGGATGCCAGGCGGCACGGTTGAATGTCGCCAAACGCTCGCGTTCGGCTTTCACAAGCGGCCCCGCGTCGAAAATGTCCACATGGCGCGAGCGCACGAAGCCTTCGGCAAGCATCTCCTGCAAAGCTTCTTCATGCGCAGGATGCTCCCGGCCAATTGCCGCCCGGGCCGGTGGCGTCAACAGCGGCAAATAGAGCGGGAACTGAGGCATCACCTCGGCAATAAAGCTTTTGGAACGCACACCTGCGATGTGGTTAATATCGTGAAAACTGCGCGCAAAAAAGTGGTGGCCCACACTTTCCCAAAAGGGCGATTCGTTCTGCGCATCCAGGTAACCGGGAAACGCCACGGCCAATATGCGCGAAAAGCGCTCGGGGTACTGGGCAATAAACATCAGCCGAGCACGCCGCAACAGGCTTTCGGCGCTGGTCCCCTTGTAACGCGGATTTAGTGAATACGCGCACAGCAGCGTAGCGTCAGAAACTTCATGAGAGAGCGCCAGGGTTTGTACTTCGCGACGTACGTTGAGCTGTTGAGATGCATGAATCAACGTTTCCTGGCGGTAGGTGTAGTAGGCCTCATTAGCGCCCGCTTGGGCACGAATAGTGGCCGTTCCCAGTATTTCACCATGCCTCGCCTCATCCACCAGCGCGCTATTTTCAAGCACAAAGGTGTAGTGCTCGTTACCCGGAAACTCGATCTCATCATTAAACGCCGCCAGGGAGCGCTCAATGCGCTCCTCTAAACGTTCGCGGTTAGCGGGCAGGTTGGTAAGCTTGGGAGTCGCATGCTCTGCCAACACGACTAGCGCTTCGAGATCCGCCATTTTTACCGGACGAATGACCAGCATGCTTGACGCCCCCTCTCTCAATGTCGCCGTGGTCAAATTCATGCGTTGGCAACAAGGCGCTCAATCGCACGCTCCAAACGGGCCATACCTTCAGCAATGTCTGCCTCCGGCACTACCAGTGAAGGCGCCAGGCGAAGCACGTTAGGACCTGCAATCAGTGCCATTACGCCTTCTTCGATGGCCAGCGGCAGAATATCCTTGGCGCGGCCTTCATAGGCGTCCGACATCTGGGCACCTATCAACAGTCCCATGCCGCGAATTTCTTTAAACACGCCATGCTTGCGATTAATGGTTTCCAACTGCTCACGGAACAGGTCGTGGCGCTTTTGAATGCCTTCCAGTACGTCTGGTGTATCGATAAATTCCAGCGCAGCCAACGCAATCGCGGAGCCCAAGGCGTTACCGCCGTAGGTAGAACCATGGGTTCCAAACGCGAGGGATTTGGCGACGCTGTCGGTTGCCAGCATCGCGCCAACCGGGAAGCCGCCACCCAGCGACTTGGCACTGGTGAGAATATCGGGCGTTACGCCATAACGCTCATAGGCATACAACGTACCGCAACGGCCAACCCCGGTTTGCACTTCATCAAATACCAGCAGCGCATTGTGCTGATCGCACAGCTCGCGCAGGCCTTCTAGAAACTCGGGGGTGGCGGGCAAAATGCCACCTTCACCCTGCATGGGTTCGACCATCACCGCACACGTGTCATCGCCCATTAGAGCGCGCACACTGTCAAGATCATTAAACTCAGCGTGCAAAATACCGCCAGGCACTGGACCAAACCCCTGGGAGTACTTGGGCTGACCACCCACGCTCACAGTAAACAGCGTGCGGCCATGAAAGGATTGGCTGAAGGAGATGATCTTGTCTTTCTTTTCGCCGTAATGGTCTACCGCGTAGCGGCGCGCCAGCTTCAGTGCGGCCTCGTTGGCTTCACCGCCGGAAGAGCACAAGTACACCTTGTCAGCGAAGGTGCGTTCAACCAGCTTTTTAGCCAACTTAAGCGCGGGTTCATTGGTATAGATATTGGAGAGATGCCAAAGTTTTTCACCCTGCTCTTTTAAGGCATTCACCAACACGGGATGGCAATGACCCAGCGAGTTCACCGCGATACCGCCCGCAAAATCAATATATTCACGCCCCTGCTGATCCCACAAGCGGCTGCCTTCTCCGCGCACCGGAATAATCTGCTGCGGCGCATAGTTGGGAGTCATGTAGTGATCAAAATCCTGCCGGGTTGGGGTCGTGCTCATGGGTCAGTCCCTCTCGTTGAGTCAATCAGTTATATCAGTATACGGGTTGAGTCAATCAGTTATATCAGTATACGGGGCGAGCAAGTTCACCCGCTTTCAGTAATGTGACGGTAAATTATGTAATGCTGCCCATATTTCAGATTATTTCTGAAGGGAGGTCTCTGGTGCTAATGCGTTACTGCAGGTTTTGCGACGTGGGCGTGCATCAGCTCAAACGCTCTTCCCGTGGGGTTAATCCAAAATGATTGCGGTAAGCCGTTGAGAAATGAGCCGCCGAGGAAAACCCCGTCGCAAACGCGATATCGCCTACCGAGCGATCGCTTTCACGCAGGTGTTTACGGGCATCCTGCAAACGCAAATTGAGGTAATAGCGGCTAGGCACCGCCTGAAGATATTTTTTAAACAGGCGCTCCAACTGGCGGCGGGAAATGCCTAAATGCTCAGCAAGCTCCAGGGTCGAAAGCGGCTCTTCTATGTTGGCTTCCATCAGCGTCACAGCGTCTACCAGGCTCTGCGGGGCGTGGCCCAAGCGGTGGCGCAACGGCACATGTTGGCGCTCATCGGCCATGCGAATTCGCTCACACATAAAGTGCTCTGACACCTGTTCAACCAGATGACTGCTCTGCTGTTGGCGCACCAGCGTCAGCATCATGTCCATGGCCGCCGTACCGCTGGCACAAGTGATCCGGTTGCGGTCGATCTCAAAAAGCTGTTGCGACAACACCACCTGAGGATACGCTTGGGAAAAGGCCGCAAAACGTTGCCAGGGTAAGGTCGCTCGATAGCCTTCCAGCAATCCCGTGCGGGCCAATACTTCAGCCCCTCCCGCTAATCCGCCCAGCATCGTACGGCTTGGCTGGTGGCGCAGCCACTCCATTAGTTTGGCCGGTAACGCATAGGGCAGAGGCGAAGGCGCGCAGATAAGCACCATGTCCAAATGAGGCGGTGCCCCCTCCAGGGTGTAGTCAGCATGACAGGATAATTGAGCGCTGCTTCGCACCGGCTGCTCATCGGTACTGAGCGTAAACACCTGATAGAGCACCTGGCCGCTAAGCTGATTAGCCATCAGCAGCGGTTCGACGGCACTGGCATGTGAGAGCATGGAAAAGCCAGGCAGCAGTAATACCCCAATGCGCTGGCGCGCAAGCGTTAACGGGGGAGACAAGGAGCTGAGCTGCATGCCAAAACGCCATCAGTAAATGAAACGTCATCTTAACCAATTGTGACGTTTTGGGCAGTGTCTGATAGCACCCAATAGAAAAAGGCATCGCCGTACGCTGGGCTGAGGCTATGAAGATAAAGCGCTGAGGCCCGGGAGGCCGTAGCGATCAATAGCCTACTCTTTAAAACGGTCTTGAGGCCCGTTCTGGGAAAACGTCTTAGGAAACCATCGCAGTAACGTTCTGCTGAACGGCGCGATGCCTAACATTTGCTTGAAGCCAGGCACCCACCTCACACTCTAAACATGGCGTATCAATCACACCCTGTACAGTTGCTTGTGGCAGTAGCGTGGCCCTGGCATGCGCTTTCAGCGTGCCTGAAACATGGCCATCAACGGTGACAAAACCACCTTCTATATAGGGTGCTACCTGCCCTGATGCATTCACCGTTAAAGAATGATGCGACGTGACTACCCTGCCCTGCACGTTCCCTTTAACCAGCACGGGCTCGTTGGCGGTAATATTCCCCGTAATCGATGTGGCCGCCCCAATTCGGCTGCCCTCTTTTAACGGGGCCACCAGTGGTATAACGGTGGCTTTAGGTGGTGACTGTTCAACAGCGATGTCAGAAACGAGAGAGACAGCAGGCGACGGTTGAGGCACGTCACCTGAAGAGTATGAGCCTTCAGCGCGCTGCCTTGCCTTACGGCGCCTGCCATCCCATACAATCAGTGTCATTGCGCTAACACCAATAAGAATAAACCATGCTTGAATACCCATACACCGGTCCCGCCACTGTCAAATTTTACCCAGACTAAGGTTATACGCGATTTATTTTTATGGCGGCGCGAATAACCTCCCCCACTCGGCTTAATTCTGAGCTTTATCCAGCCGTTAAGCAGATTAAAGTATTCAATGACTTTTTATGCTCAACGCGTGCGTCTTAAAAGCGCTAGGCCGACATTTACCAGGAGTTAACGATGTTTAATAAAGCCAAGAATGCAACTGCCGAGCAAAAAACGACGCCGCCCAGCTCATCAGACTCAAGTGACACGCTTCTAACGGGCACGCCAACCAGCAGCAATGCGCGCCCCAGCACCTCCATTATCGGTAGCCATACGCAAGTAGAAGGCGACATCAATAGTGATGAGGATTTGACCGTAAAAGGGCGTGTTAGCGGCATTATCACCTGCAAACAGCACACCGTCACATTAGGCGCAAATAGCTATTTTAAAGGCGATGTGTTTGCTCATACCTTGCACGTATCCGGCGAAGTAGAAGGTAATTTAATCGCTTTACACCGCGCAACGATCCACAAGGGCGCCCAAGTGACTGGCACCATCGTATCGCCCTGCCTTGTGCTTGAAGATGGCAGCGTTTTCCACGGCAGCATTGATATGAGCGCCGACAATGAAATGCTAAAAAACAGCTTTAATGACGCGCCCACCCATACCAAAACGTTACCGGCGAAAGGCAATGCGTCAGGTGTTAGTACGCGAGCGACCACCAAAGAGTCATCTACTGATAAAGAGACCAGCCTTGCAGAACAGGAAGAGGTAAAAGCCTAAGTATCGAAACGCACAGTCGCACCTGGCTAGCGCTGATCGTATTTGAGGACCGTATTTGAGGACCGTAGCTGAGGGCCGCAGCTGAGGACCGAAGTGATGGGCATAGCGATACATCGTATTGATAACAGAGCCATCAATAGAAAAAGGGCAAGGCGCGAACGCCCTGCCCTTCCTGTCAGCATCTAAGCCGCTTATCGATCAAATCGCTTATTGGTTTTGATTCTGCTTCGCTTCGGATAGCGTCATATCGCTATCGACCTGCGTATAATTATCCTCAACATAATCCTCTGAGGACGCTTCGATCTCGTCACTGCCATACGTGGTATTCATGATGAGCTGTTCATCCTGGAACTCCACTTCGTCCATCGGCAAAGCGATTTCTGTCGCGCCGAAGCCCCAGATACCACCGACTGAGATAATGGCAAACAGGTCACCAGAGTCGTTGTGCTGAGCGATATGTTGAATATCACCGATCTCTTCGCCATCCTGGTTAATGACGGCCATACCTTCCAGCTCGCTAACCGGGTGAGACATCAATGAATTATTGTCATCCTGGTCGTTACGATTATCCTGGGCAGCCTGCTGGCGTTCTTGATCGTCATCGCTATTAACGTCGACCTGTGCATCATCGGCTTGCTCGACGTTAACGTCAGGCTCGCCACCCTGCTCAACAGTAACGTTAGGCTCAGCGTCTTCAACGGTAACGTTGGGCTCGGGCTGCTCAATCGTCACGTTGGGTTCAGGCTGCTCGACCGTCACGTCCGGCTCTGACTGCTCTACTCGAATGTTGGGAGAGTCTTGTTCAACTTTTACCTCAGCAGGCTCCTGGTCGACTTCAACGTCCATCGTTTCGTCGCCATTAGGCTGAGACTGAGCACGGCTGTCAGTTGCTGTGCCTTGTGGCTGCGTTTGCGCCGTAGCATCTTGCTGCTGCGTCATTTGATCGGCATTGTCAGTGTCGTTCTGGTTAGCGTCTTGAGCCAGAGCGCCGCCTGAAAGTCCTGCACAAATCGCACCAATGGCAATCGTAAGTGTTGTCCGTTTCATAATATTGCTCCTTGTGTTGGCTTGCACTTAAAAAGCTAGTAGACCTAAGCGCCTAAGAGCAAAGCTAACGATGAATTATAATAAAAATTAACACGTATATTATCACCGCTTACTTAGTAAAACTCGTCAAGAAACAATGGTGAGGTTTTATACTATTCAACCGTGGTCTGGTCGGCATCCTCATCTTTCAAAACTTCCAAGCGGTTACCACCTTGTTCATTCTGCGTATCGTCGCTGTCTATATCGGCCTGGTCAGGCATATCCAGGTCGTCGCTTTCAGAGCTCTGCTGAGGCCCTTGAGTGCCGGTTTCACGCTCGGCATCACCCTGTTCCTGATTACGGGGAGTGTCCGTACTTTGCTGCTGTCCGGCTGTTGAGCTGTCCTGCTGCTGGGTCATCTGACCCTCGCTCTGTGATGCATCATTTTCATTGGCCAACACGGCTGTTGAAATGCTCGTAAAGATAGCACCGATAGCAATGGCTACTATTGTCCGGTTCATATGATGTCCTCCCTGGATGAGTTACTCTTCAAACGTTAGTCAACGGAGGAAAAAAGTAACAATAAAAAACCATCTTTCTTAAAACTTGTATGAAAGTTAATAACGATCTTAATAATCGTTTAACGACCAAAAAAACGCCTTGCCTCATTATACAAGGCAAGGCGAACTCATGAACAAAGTGTTATGGCCTTTCAGGCATTAGATGGCCATTCTCATGACAGTATCTTAATTAGGGTGCTGCTGGGCCTGCGTTACGGTCATACTGCTATCTATCTGGCTGAAATTGTCTTCGTCATACTGTTCTGCCGTCGCTTCTATCTCTTCACTACCGTAGGTGGTGTTGGTAACCAGTTGGTCGTCCTTCATCTCAATTTCATCTAATGGCAGCGCCACTTCATCGGCACCGATTCCCCATACGCCACCAATGGAAATAACCGCATACAGTTCGCCAGACTCTTTATGCTCAACGATCCGGTCAATACCGCCAATTTCTTCATCCTGCATGTTGACCACTGTCATGCCTTCGATATCACTTATTTGGCGAGACATCAGGTCGTTCGGATCATCACTCTCCTCCTGGTCAACATCCGAAGAAGACGCCGCGTTGCCGCCTGTCATAGCGGCGGGCTGCTCATCCTGAGCGTCGTCCTGCTCATCGACCGCCTCTTCCTGTTGTTCCAGCGCACCTTCTGATTGACCATTCTCTTGCTGGTTATCCTCAGCAAACACGCCACTGGACATTCCAGTGCAAAGGGCTGCAATTGCAATAGCTAATGTAGTCCGTTTCATGCTGTCTCTCCTTGAGTGCCACACTCTTACAAGTTAGTTGACCAAATTGAAAATCACCAATACCCGCCAGTTGCGGGGTAATCGCTGCCTGTTTATCAAATCAGTTCCATGACATCGTCTGTTCATGGCATCTTCTGGCCCGCAGCTGAAACGACTCTGTTACGAAACGCCTTTGCCTGCGTTGGGGTCAGACGCATCGTAATCCTGAGTGTCATCAGGCGCTGAACCAGAGGACTTGCGTATCCAGCAGTAAACATTTAACAGTGATTGATTTTATGCCTGCTGCTAACGGACTTTACGCGTCAAACGCAAATTGCCGGGCACAAAGGCCCGGCAATTCGTTAAATCGGTAAGTGAGTCGCTTACCGATTTAACGGTTTATAAATTAATCACATCGAACTCAACATTAGGGTTCACGTCGGCGTCGTAATCGACATCATCACGCTCAAAGCCGAACAGTTTTAAGAATTCATGCTTATAGCCAGCGTAATCAGTGATATCAAACAGATTCTCGGTAGTCACTTCCGGCCACAGATCCTGGCAAGCCTGTTGGATATCGTCGCGCAGCTCCCAATCATCCAGACGCAGACGGCCTTTATCATCCGTGGCCATATCACCGCTCTGCTCTGCTGCATAAAGCCGTTCGCCGAAGAGTCGATTGAGCTGATCGATGGTGCCTTCGTGTACGCCCTGCTCCTTCATGATGCGATACACCATGGCGATATACAGCGGCATCACCGGAATAGCTGCACTGGCCTGGGTAACAACAGATTTGAGTACCGCGACATTAGCGCCGCCGCCGCTAGTTTTAAGCTTGTCATCAATCGCCGTGGCCGCACGGTCCAGGTCTTCCTTGGCTTTACCCAAGGCGCCGTGCCAGTAAATCGGCCAGGTAATTTCCGTACCGATATAGCTAAACGCCACGCTACGTGCGCCTTTGGCCAGCACACCCGCTTGATCCAGCGCGTCCATCCACAGCTCCCAATCTTCGCCACCCATCACGGTGATGGTATCGTCGATTTCCTGCTGGGTGGCAGGCTCCACTTCTGCCTCGATAATCCGGTCTTTATTGGTATCAATGGCCGTGGCGCGGTAGGTCTCACCGATCGGCTTTAGGCTTGAGCGCTTGAGTTCACCGCTATCCGGCAGCTTGCGCACAGGCGATGCCAGTGAGTACACCACCAGGTCGATTTCGCCCATATCTTGCTTGATCAGCTCAATGGCTTTTTCACGCGCTTCGTTAGAGAAGGCGTCGCCATTGATCGACTTGCTGTAAAGACCTTCCTGCTTGGCAAACTTGTCAAACGCTGCGCTATTGTACCAACCCGCCGTACCGGTTTTGGTGTCACTGCTGGGCTTTTCAAAAAACACGCCCAGCGTATCGGCACCGTAACCAAAGGCAGCGGTAATCCGAGCAGCCAAGCCGTAACCGCTGGAAGCCCCGATCACCAACACTTTTTTGGGGCCGGCGCTTTTATCCAAACCACGCGCGCGGGTTGCTTCAATCTGCTCAAGCACGTTTTGCTCGCAGCCTTTAGGGTGAGTAGTCGTGCAGATAAAGCCGCGTACTTTGGGTTTAATAATCACATCGAACCTCACTATCGGATTGGTTTCATTATCAGCATGACAATGCTGTAAGCATGGCGGCTATTTTAGCTTGCCAAGCGGGCGCTGTCCGCTCTTGAGCTTATTTGCCTTTCACGGCAGGATAGTGCCCCTTCTTTTAAATGCCTGCGAGGCCATCATGAACGCACAGCAACTAGTCGACGAGCGCGGCGACCTTTGGCTTGCCTTGGCCCCCTTATGGCTAGACCGCGAACCCAGCGAACGGGATTACGCCAGCATGGTCGAGGTCATTAACCAGCACGACATGCCGCTGATGGAGCTTGAGTGGATGTTTCGCCTGGAGCTAGCCCCGGTGATGTCACGCCATCAACTTTCGATTGCCAGCGAATGGCGAAAGTTTGATGACCATAAGCTGATGCAACAGCTGGTGAGTCATAACCTGCGCTTAAAGGGGTGGCGGCGCAAAGGCTGGGCGCTTTTTTCCGGGCTAACCACCATGATGGTACGCCACCGCTGGGTCGAGCTTATGAACCGCGTTAAGGTTGCCCGTGGAGAGCATTAAGCCGCCGTCAGCACTCTGACTCGTTGATGGCCAACGACCTATTCACGATCCAGCGCCGCTTCCAATGCCAAGCGTAAGGGTTGCCCATGGTCTCGCGGGCCAAAACGGGCAATGACCCTGCCATCGCGTCCAACCAGAAACTTGGTAAAATTCCACTTAATGACTTGAGTGCCCAAGACCCCGGGCGCCTGTTGTTTCAGCATGACAAATAGCGGGTGTGCGTGGCTGCCATTAACACTGACTTTTTCCATCAATGGGAAGCTTATCCCGTACGTTTGCTCACCAAAAGTACAAAATGCCTCAGCACTTTCCGGCGACTGACGGCCAAACTGGTTGCAGGGAAACCCCAGCACGGTGAAGCCGCGGTCACGATAGCGCTGGTATAACGCCTCAAGCTCTTTTAATTGCGGCGTAAATCCACATTGGCTGGCCACATTAACTACCAACAGCACTTGCCCACGCAGCGCGCGTAAATTAAACGGCTGCCCTTGGTGGGTGTAACAGTCTTGATCGTAAATCGTCATTATTAAGCCTTACACCTTCCAGGCGATATAAACACTACCTTGCCACGGCTACAGGGATGGCACCAGCGCCTTATATCGATTATTGCCAAGCACAACGGCCTATTAACCCAGGGTAATTGGCCCCATGGCAACGCGCAGCGCCAGCGCAATCAATAGCACGCCGGTTAATCGATTGACCCAGTGCGCATGGCGCTGCAACCAAGGCAGTACCCGCGAATGCGACAAGCCGACCGCCACCAGCACGTACCAACCACCATCAATAAGCATAGCGGTTAGTACGACGATCATCTTTGCCATACTACTCATATCAGGAGTAACAAACTGGCTCAGCAACGCCACAAAAAAGATAATCAGCTTGGGATTACCCAGCGCTACTAGCATCCCCTCTTTGGCCGCCTGACGGCGAGTGGTTACCGCCCCCTGTTGACTCATTGCCCCCGCCCTACCAGCCCGTAACGCCTTGATGCCTAACCAGGCTAAATAGGCGGCGCCCGCCCAGGTAACCAGTTGAAAAACGTCAGGCGAACGAGTCACTAACGCGCCCAGCCCCCAGACGGTCAAAAGCGCATAAAATCCGACGCCAGCCGCATGAAATAAAGCAGCGGTAATGCCTGGCCACCGCCCACCGCCCAACGTGTGTTTTAAAACCAGAGCGAGGCTGGGCCCGGGCGACATCGCCCCCATGGCGCAGATAGCCGCGAGTGACAACCAGAGTGAGAACGGCATTTTTCCTCTTTTTACTTATTAATGAATCATCGTCTACATGCGCCAATGCCGTTACCGGCTGAGTTGCTTGCTGTATAACGTCGTCTCGCTTAAATAACGCTGTTAGCATGGTACTCTGTTGGGTAAAATTTGCCCCTTTTTCGATGAAAATGACGCCTGCTGTCAAGACAGGCGTGGCACGGCTAATAAAGGACTCCGATATGGGTAGGGCGTTTCAAAACCGTAAAGAATCGATGGCTAAAACGGCCGACGCAAAAACCAAGGTTTACAGCAAATACGGGCGTGAAATTTACGTTGTTGCAAAAGCAGGCGGCTCCGACCCGAACGGTAACCTTGCCCTGCGCGGTTTAATAGAGCGTGCGAAAAGAGACCAGGTTCCCTCGCACGTTATTGATAAAGCGCTAGACAAGGCCAGCGGCGCAGGTGGCGAAGACTTCTCTCCAGCACGCTACGAAGGCTTTGGCCCCGGTAACGCCATGGTGATTGTCGACTGCTTAACCGATAACCCTAACCGCACCTTTGGCGATGTACGCGGTTGCTTTACCAAAACGAAAAGCAAGATTGGCACCCCCGGCAGCGTTAGCCACATGTTCGATCACTGCGCGATTTTTGCGTTTGTCGGCCAGGAAGAAGAGGCGGTGCTTGAAGCACTAATGGAAGCCGATGTTGATGTGACCGACATTGAGCAGGAAGAAGCGCGTATTACGGTTTATGCGCCACACACCGAATATGCTAAAGCCAAGCAAGCCCTGCTGAATGCGTTCGGTGAGCTCGATTTTGAAATTGATGAGATTCAGTTTCTGCCGCAAAACACCACGCCGCTCGAAGGCGATGACGTGGCGCTATTTGAAAAATTTGTGGGCATGCTCACCGATCTGGACGATGTACAAAACGTCTTTCATAGCGCAAAGCTACCCGAAGAGACAGCGTAAATAGCACGCTCGGTACGTTTAAAGTGGCCGTCAGCGTATTGCTGGCGGCCAATACCGCATGACCACCCAGCGCAGCATTCTGTGACAACAGCGCGGGGTTAATACCGGCATCGCTCAGCACCTGCTTCCCCTGCACGGTTAGGTCGGTAATAAACAAAAACTGCTGCCACACCTCACTGCCTCGGCAGTACACCGCCAAACGCTGTCGCTCTGTATGGACAGACGCTTGATAAGTAGGCGCCATCAAACAACGAACGCTCTGAGGTTTACGGTCAATACATTACACAAGAACAAGGTTAGTATCTTGAGGATAAATCTCTGCGGAGCTATTCGAACTTATCGACTAAAATGACATCTTCAGAGATAACCATTATCCGCAACCATTTCATGTTACGCAGGAGGCGACCATGAGTATTGTTCATGTTAGCGAGGCAGAGCTCTACGCCAAGCTTGAAAAATGCATGTCGGGAGAGCGCGTTCTTATCGACCAGGCTGGCAACCGGTTTAGTGCGCGCATTCAGCTCGCCCGCAAAATGGATGCAACGGTCATTCCCGAACAGCAGCTACACAAAAGTCACGATGATCCTGATGAGGTGGATAGCATCACCGTGCCTTATGAGCATATCTGGGAGCTTGAAATCAAGGGCGTCGTGTATAGCCGTTTAGCAGAATAATCACCTTGCTCTACCAGCACCCCCTTGTGGGCAGTGCTGGTAAAGATCACACGTCAACGCTTTTAGAACGTTAAACAAATTTTTCCTAGATGCTTGCCTGCCTCCTGGTAGCGAAAAGCCTCCGCAATCTCGGCTAATGCAAACTCCCGATCAATAACGGGGCGCATATCGTTAGCCTCAATAGCCTTGATCATCTCTATCTGATGGCGACGACTGCCCACAATCAGGCCCTGCAAACGCGCCTGCTTCGCCATTAGCTTCGCAGTTGGAATGTCGCCCTGGCGGCCTGTCAGCACACCAATCAATGAGATATGCCCACCAATTTTGATCGCTTCGATAGATTGCGGTAGCGTGCCAGGTCCGCCTACTTCGACAATATGATCAACGCCTTGACCATCCGTCAGTTCATTAACCTGCTTGCCCCATTCAGGGGTTTCCTTGTAGTTAATCGTATGGGTAGCGCCCAATTCACGTAACCGCTCGCATTTCGCGTTGGAAGATGACGTCGCGATAACGTGGGCGCCCATCATGCGTGCAAACTGCAACGCAAATATGGATACACCGCCAGAGCCCAGCACCAAAACCGTATCACCTGCTTTCAAGCCGCCATCCACCACAAGTGCACGCCATGCCGTTAACCCTGCGGTAGTGAGCGTTGCTGACTCAGCATGGCTATACCCCTTCGGCTGATGGGTAAACCACTGTGCTGGGCGAACTACCTGTTCACAGGCGTAGCCATCAACACCATCACCAGGCGTCGTCGTAAAATCCGCAATGCGTGCAGGGCCTTCCAACCAGTAGGGGAAGAACGTCGATACCACGCGATCACCCACTGAAAACTCGGATACTCCCTCACCGACCTCTTCAACAATACCCGCCCCATCCGACATGGGAATACGGCCGTCAGCGGTCGGCATTATGCCCGCCACGACGCCGTAGTCATGAAAATTCAGCGAGCTTGCATGAATGCGTACGCGAATCTCACCCGCTGCAGGTGCGCCAGGTGCCGTGGCATCCTGCACATTAAGTTTATCCAGCCCGCCTGGGGCCTGTAGCGTTACCACTTGCATTGTCGATCTCCTAGTTTAGCTGTCATCTGGAACACGTTAGCAGAGGATCAGAAACATCACATATCGACCCCAAGAAAGCCGCCCGACTGGCGCTTCCATAGCCCCGCATAAATGCCGTCTTGAGCGAGCAATTCGGTATGCGTGCCGCTTTCTACAATACGCCCCTGCTCGACCACGATCAGTCGATCAAGCATTGCAATGGTAGAGAGACGATGGGCAATAGCAATAACCGTTTTACCTTCCATTAACGTATCCAACTGCTCTTGAATGGCGGCTTCCACTTCAGAGTCCAGCGCCGACGTGGCTTCATCCAATACCAAAATAGGCGCGTTTTTCAATAGTACGCGCGCGATGGCAATACGTTGGCGCTGGCCGCCCGACAGCTTAACGCCGCGCTCGCCCACATGTGCGTCTAACCCACGGCGCCCCTGAGGGTCCACCAGGTCGTTAATGAACGCATCCGCATGGGCACGGCATACGGCGGCCCATACCGCTTCATCATCTGCCTGTGGGGTGCCGTAGCGAATGTTATCGCGCAGTGAACGGTGCAAAAGCGAGGTATCCTGGGTCACCATGCCAATCTGGTGACGCAACGAGGTTTGCGTGACCTGAGCAATGTCCTGCTCATCGATAAGAATGCGCCCGCCCTGAACATCATAAAAACGCAGCAGTAGGTTAGCGAGGGTCGATTTACCGGCGCCTGAACGACCAATCAGGCCAATTTTCTCACCGGGGGCGATTGTCAGGTTCAACCCATCAAACACAGTTCGGCTTTCCCCTTTGGCTTGCTCGTAGCCAAAGCGCAGCGCGTCAAAATGAATTTTACCCGCTGGTACATGGAGGGCGGGCGCATTGGGTACATCACTGATGGTCGGTTCGCGGGCAATAGTGTTCATGCCATCCTGTACCGTACCAATATTTTCAAACAAGCCCGCCACTTCCCATAAAATCCAGTCAGACATAAAGCGAATGCGCATCACCAGCGCAATCGCGATGGTTAATACGCCTAGCGAAATGGCGTCGTAATACCAGGTGCTAATCGCCATACCTGCCGTGCCTACCAGCAGCGCGGTATTTAGCAGCGTTAGGCTGACACTCATAATGGTGACCAAACGCATCTGCCGGTGCACGGTTTCCATGAACCCTTCCATGGCATCACGTGCATAGCGTTGCTCACGCTCGGTATCCGCAAATAGCTTTATGGTTTGAATATTGCTGTAGCTGTCGACCACGCGCCCGGTCATCTGCGCGCGGGCATCGGCCTGCGCCATGGACACATCACGCAGCCGAGGAACAAAAAAGCGCATGATGGCCAGATACCCAACAAGCCAAAGCCCCAAAGGGAGCAATAGCCACAAATCGGCCCGCCCCAACAAAATCGCCGCACCGGTAAAATACACAATGGCATAGACCAAAAGGCCCATCACCTTGGTGACCGTTTCGCGGATCGCTAGGGCGGTTTGCATCACTTTTTGGGATACCCGCCCGGCAAACTCGTCCTGATAAAAAGCCAGGCTTTGGTTAAGCATATGACGATGCGAGAGCCAACGGCCAATCATCGGATAATTACCGAAGATGCTTTGATGAGTAATCAACGATTGAGCCAGCACCAACAGCGGCAGCCCCACAAGCATCAACACACCGACCCCGGTCAACCAAAGCCCATTCGCAGCCCAAAAGCCTTCACGCTCTACATTGCCCAGCCAATCAATCAGTTGCCCCATGTAGTTAAAGAAAAGCACCTCCGCGGATGACACCAGCGCAGTAAACAGCGTCATGGCAATCAGCAACGGCAATACCGGGCGCGAGAAGTGCTTGATGAAGGGCAATAGGCCTTTAGGCGGTGTTTGAACATCCTCCATGGGGTAAGGATCTACGCGCGTTTCAAAGTAACGAAATAGCGGCTGCAGCATACGAGAAAACATGAACGTTCCTTACGTTACTTATCGATCATTAGTAGGGTTAGATGCCTGATGCCGTAAAAGCCAGCGAGCCCAAAAT
The DNA here is from genome assembly GCF_052378905.1 of Halomonas sp. AOP22-C1-8. Taxonomy (NCBI): domain Bacteria; kingdom Pseudomonadati; phylum Pseudomonadota; class Gammaproteobacteria; order Oceanospirillales; family Halomonadaceae; genus Halomonas; species Halomonas sp. AOP22-C1-8. The sequence goes on from NZ_JBQSYD010000017.1 coordinate 46,855, forward strand.
GGCGCAAAGACCATCAACGTCACCATGCGAAGAAGGTGGTGAAATGCGACAAATACCGGATCAATATTAAGCGCCACCGCCAAAATGGCCATCTCGCCAACCCCGCCGGGTGCCAGCGCCAGCAGGGCTACATCACGGCCAACGCCCACAAACTGATGAATCAACTCAGCAAACAGGGCCAACACCATAAGCGCCAACAGCGTGGCAATGCCTGACTGCCATAAATAGCGTCCCCATAACCGTCGCGTCATGCCTTTAAAGCGAGAACCGATTGCGCTGCCCAATACCCAAAGCATCAGGTTCATCCCCCAATCAGGCAACCGAAGACTTGCAATATCAAACCCTGAAAGCAGTGCAGCGGTAAGCAACGGTACCAATAAGGCGGGGGTAGGAAAGCGTAGCCAGCGCCCGAGCGGCAGTAGCAGAGGGATAAGCAATAGCATCCAGGCATGTTCAAACTCATTTGCCCGCAACGCCATGCCACCCTCCCCGCCCTCGTAGGCCCAAAAAAGAGGAGGTAACACTAAAATCACCAAAATCACGCGAAGCGACTGGGCAATAGCAATACGCTGAGGGTCACCGCCACATTTGTCGCCCAGGATAATCATCGCCGTCATGGCGCCAGGAGCGGCGGCAAACCAGGCGCTGACGGAATCAAACCCACAGCGCCGATACCAGGCCGAGGCCGCCACCGTAGAGGCGCTAATACCCGCTAACAACAGCACGGCTGATATTGGCCAATCGACCACCCGCTGAGCGAGTTCCGGTGTTACCTGGCTGCCTAACACCAACCCCATAACAGCGAGAAAAACATTACGCAGTCGCTCCGGCACTACAACGTTAACGCCCCGAGAGGAAACCAGCAAATTGGCAACCAGAGGGCCAAGCATCCAGGCAAGCGGTAAACCGGTAAGTTGGAAAATCGTGCCGCCTAGCGCGCCAACGATGAGCGACGTTAACAGCCCTTTTGCACTTCTTGTACTTACAACACCTTTCACACCAGCCCTCGCTACCGAAATCTGCGCTAGCGGGTTAATTTATTAACCCGCTAAATATAACGATAGTTTATCACTGACCAGGCTATACAAGGACACCAATAGCAAGGAAGCCGACGCTGCTTGCAGGATTGCCAGCGCTAACGCGGTGAAGACTGACGTGTATCAGGCAGGCAGCAACGCTACGCTGGCTATCAAAATAGCTCCGCTGCCTTGGAATATAAGCGCTTACTCTATCGAAAAAGCAGGCGCTTTCTTTTGAGGGAAGGAGCGTAATGTCTGCTGATTCCAGGTCTCAAAGTGGTCGTGCATAGCTTGGCGTGCCAACTCGCGATCACGGGTTTTAACAGCATCAACAAGCGCGATATGCGTCTCGTTGGTTTTCTTTTGTGCGCCCTTTGACTGCCTGGCAAGAACCCTGCGCTGATGAAGTACTTTTTTAAGCACCGATGACAGTCCTTGAAAAATAATCAACACAGCGGGATTTTTGGCCATAATCGCCAACAGCTCATGAAACTCGTAATCCGCCTGAATACCTTCAAGTACATCGGTGGAATTAACGATCTTGCTGCAGAGCCTTTCAAGCTGCTCTAGCTCATGAGCCTGATGGTTGACCGCGGCTGCCTGGACAATCTCTTTTTCAAACATTTCCCGGGCAGTTTCAAGATGATCAACAGAGATATAATTAAGTTTTAGCGCCAGCTCAAAGTAGAGCTGAATAAACACCGGCTCCGGCATTTTGAGAAAGGTGCCACTGCCCTGCTTGCGCTCAATGAACCCAAGGCTATGCAATACTGAAAGTACATTTCGTACCGATGAGCGGTGCATATCAAAGTGCTCGCAGAGCGCTCTTTCTGGAGGGAGCTTTAACCGGCCATCCTTGGAAAGTTCGGAGACAGAAACAAACTCCTTAAGCCTATCCAAAAGATTCGGATCCATTTGGCTCATAGCGTCATCCAAGTGCTACCCCTATACCGTATTTTAAGTATAAGGGTAGCTTATCATAGTCAGTGAATGTGCATACCGCCGTTCACATCCAGAGTAGTCCCTGTCATGTAGCTTGAGAGATCACTTGCCAGGAAAAGGAAAGCATTGGCAACATCGTCGGGTCCACCCAAGCGGGCGAGCGGAATACCTTCCAGGATTTTTGCTTTCATTTGATCATCAAGTTTGCCAGCAGTAATGTCGGTGGCAATCAAGCCAGGCGTTACGGAGTTAACACGAATACCGGATGCACCGAGCTCGCGCGCCATGGCTTTTCCAAGCCCCAGCATACCGGCCTTGGCCGCACTATAATGTGGGCCACCGAAGATACCACCGCCGCGTTGTGCAGAAACCGAAGATGTATTAATGATAGACCCAGCTCCGCCCTGTTTCATGTGCGGCACGACAGCTTGCGACATATACATCATGCCACGCAGGTTAACGTCTAAAATACGGTCGTAATCTTCTGGCGTAATCTCTTCAAACTTAACCGGCTGAGTGATGCCTGCGTTATTGACCAGCACATCAATTCTACCAAACTTTTCCATCACGGCTTTCGCCAGACTGAAGCAGTCATCACGGCTTACCACGTTACCTGTTACGACCATCGAGCGGTCAGCGTCAAACTCGCTGCGTACTTTCTCGCAGTCTGCCTCATTGATGTCGGAAATAACAATGGAAGCACCGTGCTCGTAGAAGAGACGCGCCGTTCTAAGACCAATACCTTTTTCACCGGCAGCGCCAGTCACGATACATACTTTACCTTTAAGCAGCATGACGTTTTCCTTTTATTAATGTTGGGTCAGTAAAGCCAACTCCTCAAGGGAGCGTAAAATTTGCGACTCGATCCTATCGAGCGGCAGTGGTTGTTCATCGCGCCACGGCTGAGCGCCAGCATCGCGATGCAGTCGAAATGGAAGTTCCAGCGAGAACGGCTTACCTTGGTCAAGCAGCGAAGCAGCGAGCGCTTTATCATCCGTATCACCTTCGCCGAACGGAACAAAATCGAACCCATCGCTACGTCGAGCACAGGGCTTGAGATGAAAGTGATCGGCGATAGACATGGCCGCCAAAGCATCACCAAGGGCGTTCTTATTTAGGCAGTGGGAAAGCAAATTGCCCATGTCGTAGTTAATGCCAAAGGCCTCATCACCCAACCGTTCAAGTAACGCCGACGCATCCGCTGAGCTATCGAACACGTTGGGCGCCCCGTTACCGGGGTTTTCAAGCAAAATACGCACGCCGTACTCACGCGCAATGGCGGCCAGTGTATCGGCCTGCTTAAAGAACGCGCTCTCATGCTCACTCGTGGCCGCGTTGGTAATGACAAAACCTGCGCCTAGCGAAGCCGCAAAACGGCAGCGCGCCTCAAGCCTGGCAGCAGCGTTTTCAAGCCCCAGATCAATATGGCCTGAGAAGTAACGACACTGCTGGCCATAGCGGCGCATCTCGCTTTTCAAATCGTTGGCAAATGACTCGGTAAAGTCGCTATCAGTAAACGCCTCTACGTAGCCATCGATAAAAGCGAACTCAATATTTTTCACCCCGCACCGCGCAAGCGAAGGCAAGATCACATCGAACCCATACCCATCGTAGGCAGCGGTACTGACGGATATAAAACTCATTGCCATAGGTCGCCTCATCCCTTGCCGTTGAGCAGGCGGTAGGTGCGGATGACCTGGCTATCATCAAGCTTGCCCTCCCCCCGCTCGGAGCTTGCCACGAACATCTGCCGGGCGGTCTCCGCCAGCGGCGTGAACGCTTTGGCGACCTTGGCGGAGTCGCAGACAATGCCCATGTCCTTACAGAAGATATCGACGACGCTGGTGACCTCGCCGGGTTCGGCAATCATGCGTGGGCCGCGGTCGCCCAGCATCCAGCTCGAAGCGGCCGAGCCCTGCACCATCGAAAGCATGACCGATGACTCGATTCCGCTCTTTTCAGCAAGCGACAGCGCCTCGGCGGCCGCGGCGATATGCACGCCGCACAGCAACTGGTTAACGGCTTTCATGGCCGCACCCTGGCCCGCCGTGGGCCCGGCGACGAACACCGCCTTTCCCATCACCTCGAACGCTTTCGAACAACGGCCAAGGGCCTCCTCGCTACCGGCGGCCATGATAGTCAGTTCACCGGCTTGGGCGCCTACGACCCCGCCGGAGACCGGCGCATCGATGTAATGAAGCCCCGGTCGAACCGCTGCCACTTCGCTGGCGATACCAGCGGCGTCGCTTGGCGCAATCGTCGACATCTGCACGATACAGGCACCTTCTTTTAGCGACGACACGACGCTTGAAGTGGTGCCGTCACCTGCGTTGTTGCCAAACAACACGGCGCGCACCTGTTCGGCGTTCACCACCATGATAAAAAGTGCATCACAATCGGCGAGATAACGATGCTTTGCGTCGCTCGAAGTGGCCTGATCGTTGAAGGTTGTTTCAACCTGCTCAAACGCGTCAATACCCAGCACGTTGAAGCCTGCGTTTTTCAAGCACGTCGCCATGGGTCGACCCATAGCGCCAAGCCCAGCAAAAGCTATGTTATGCATATCAAACCTCAGTAGATGATCAGTGCCGGTACGTAAGAAACAAGCAGCAGCACGATAATGGCTACCAGATAGAAAGGTGCGAGCTCCTTTACTACCGCTCCGATACGCTCGCGGGCGATCGCCGCCGAGACGAACAGTGTTGTGCCAATAGGCGGCGTAAACAGACCAATACTCAGGTTCACGCACATCATGATGCCCAGTTGCACCAGATCCAGCCCAATAGCGTTGGCAATGGAGACAAGTGTGGGACCCAAGAGCAGGATGGCTGCAGGCAAGTCCAGGAACATGCCGATCAAAAGCAGCAGCAGGTTGATCGCCAGGATTATCAGAAGCGGGTGTTTCAGATACTCAACGGCCCACTGGGCAACTGCTTGCGGCACACCACCCGAGGTCAAGATATAGGCGATGATATTGGCCGCTGCGATGATCAGCATCACGATGCCCGTGGTGATGACCGTATTGACCAGCGCCGCCATAACCCGCTCGCCGGTCAAATCGCGATAGATGATACCGCTGACCATCAGTGCGTAGGCCACGGCGATGATGCTGACCTCAGTGGGCGTGGCAATACCGGCTCTTAGCAGTACCACGATAAACACCGGCATCAGCAGCGCAGGCAGCGCGGTGAACAGCGTGCTGCGCATCTCGGCGCGCGTGTGCTTGAGTTTAAGACGAGGAAACCCGCGGCGCTTGCCCACAAAGTAACAGGCCAGCATCATACCGGCCGCCAGCATCAGGGCGGGAATAACGGCGGCGATAAACAGCGAGGCAATGGAACTGTTGGATACCGTGGCAAACAAAATCAGCGGAATTGAGGGCGGCATCAGACCAGCAATGACCGAGGAAGCCGATGTGACCGCGGCTCCAAATGCTCCAGGATAGCCTTCCCTTTTCTGCCACGGAATGAGCATCGAACCCAGTGCCGAGGCTTCCGCCACCGACGAGCCGGATACGCCCCCGAACACCGTCGAGCCCACCACGCTTACCTGCCCCAGCCCGCCGTGATACTTGCCCACCAGCATTGACGCTAGACCGACCAGCTTCTGACCCAACTTGCCCGACATCATCAGACTACCGGAAAGAATAAAGAAAGGAATCGCCAGAAGTGGGAAGCTCTGCGTTGGTTGAAAAATCTTCATCAACGCCATGCTGGAAGGCATAGGCCCGAAGACCGACAATGCCGCCCAACCGCTAATGACTAGCGAATACCCCACGGGCATTGCCATCAGCAAGAAGAGAACAAACGCCACTAGCATTTGAACTGTCATATTCCTTCCTCCCCGTGCGATACCTGCGGGCCTGACTGCTCCTCACCGCCCACCAGAACCAATGCACTATTGATCAGCGAGACAAGCGCGAGCCCTGCAAACCCAGCAACTACCGACCAATACGCCCAAGACATGCCAAGACGAGTAATGGGAAAACGCTGTCCGCCTGCAATCTCCACCACATTCAAGCCGTGATAAGCCATAGTGCTGAAAGCAACCAGCGCGATCACATTCACAGTGAGTGTCACCACTTTTCGGGGTAGCCTTGGTAGCTTCTCCACCACCAGCTCAATCCCGATATGTTCGTTTCTGGCCGCAGCCGCCACGATGGCGCCCATGGTTAACCAAGGAAAGAACAGGTTGGGAATTTCCGTCACCCAGCCAAGGTTTGTCGAGAAAAGATAGCGAACTACCACCCCAGAGAGCAGAGACACGAAAATGGTCACGATCGAAATGATCGCCAACCACTTGGATACTTGATAAATCAAGTTCTTCGAGCCGATTAACAGCGAAACCGGCTTACCGGCTTCGCTGTTGCGGCTCTCGTCTGAGAGCGTCATGAAAAGCCCCTCCGGTTCGTTACTGCTGCCCGTTTTGAGCGGCGTTAACTACCATGTCCACAAGCTCGGGATATTCTTCCCGCCACAGATCGTAAACCGAGGAGGTCGCTTCGACAAAAGGCGCCTTATCAACCTCGTTAATGCTCACTCCGGCGTCTTCGATCAAGCCACGAAGCCGTTCATCGGCTTCAAGAGAAGCTTGGCGATTGAATTCACCTGCCTCGTTAGCCGCTTCCTGAACCGCCTGCTGCTGCTCAGCAGAGAGCATGTCCCACATCATCTTGCTCATGAGCAGTGGAGTGGACTCATACTTGTGCCCGGTCAGCGAGATATAGTCCTGAACTTCGTGGAGCCTTGACGAGTAGGTATTCATCAAAGGATTTTCCTGACCGTCTACCACTCCCTGTTCAAGCGCGATGTAAAGCTCGGAGAAATTCATGGGGGTAGGGTTGGCACCCAATGCCTCAAAAATATCCACCGTCATTTCATCCGGCGGCGTACGAATTTTGAGGCCTTGCAGGTCGGCTGGCGTCTCGATTGGCCGCACGTTATTGCTAACGTGACGAATTCCATTATCCCACAGCCCGAGCAGTACCAAGTTCTGCTCTTCGGCCAAGCGTTTCAGCTCCTCACCCACTTCTCCATCCATGACCTCCCAAGCGGCGGGAAGCGAGTCGAAGAGAAAGGGTAGACCCAGCACAGAGAACTGGGGCACTACGCTGGAGGTTGCGCCTTGGCTATTGGTACTGAACGCTAGGGTACCCATACGCATGAGCGTCAAGGCTTCCATGTCGTCGCCGTACTGGGCGTTACCGCCAACATCAACTCTCAACTCACCAGCGGTTTTTTCCTCAACCAATTCGGCAAAAAGCTCGGATGCCTCCCACTTGGGGTTTCCCTCTGCCGCATTGTGCGTTAGTTGAAGGGTCTGTTGGGCGGTGGCACTGCCTGCAAATAAAACAGCGCCGGCGATGGCAGTAGCAAGTACAGTTTTTTTCATGACGTTTCTCTCAATTCGATTATTTGTTGTAAGTTGTAACTAGCGTATTAAGCTTCTGAATCAATTAACGTTTACAGCAACATGTTGCTCAATGGTTTTGACTACCTCCTTGGTAGAAATACCGTAGCGGTCATGTAGGGTGGGCAACGCACCGGCATCTAAAAACTCATCCGGCAGGCCGATCTGGTAGAACTTGACGGCCACACCCTCTTTCATTAGAAGCGAGGCCACGCTTTCACCCAAGCCGCCTACTACCGAGTGGTTCTCGGCGACAAAGACGGGGCGGTCCGGGTGGCGGCGCACTTCTTCCAGAATAGTCTGGGTATCCAGCGGCTTGATGGTGGCACAGTGCAGCACGCCCACCTCTTTGCCTTTCTCCTTGAGCTCGTCGGAAGCCTCGATAGCCCGCATAGTCATCAGGCCTGAGGAGATAATCAGGGCGTCTTTACCGTCGATCAGTTGCTTGGCCTTGCCAATTTCGAACTTGTAACCTTCGAAGCGGTCCAGCACGCGCGGCACCTTGCCCCGCAGCAGGCGCAGATATACCGGGCCGTTAAAATCAACCATCGCCTGAACGGACTGCTCGATATCGACCGCATCACACGGGTCGACGATCGTCAGGTTCGGCATGCCGCGAAAGATGGCAACATCTTCGGTGGCTTGGTGGCTCGGGCCGTAGCCGGTGGTCAGGCCAGGCAAGCCGCCGACGATCTTGACGTTAAGATTCTCTTCGGCAATCGCCAGGCAGATAAAATCATAGGCGCGGCGCGAGGCGAATACGCTATAGGTGGTCACGAAGGGAATGAAGCCTTCGCGAGCCATACCGGCACCGGCCATCATCAAAAGCTGCTCGGCCATACCCATCTGGTAATAACGATCCGGGTAGGCCTTGGCGAAAATATGCAGGTCGGTGTACTTTCCCAAGTCCGCGGTCATACCGACGATCTTGTCGTTTTTATCGGCGGCCTCGACCAGCGCGTGGCCAAACGGCGCCGAGGTAGTCGGCTGGTCTTCCCCCGCAATGGAGGCGATCATGGCCGATGTTTTAAGCTTCTTCTTGGCGCTCATCTTATTTCTCCCCTGACTGGATACCGTAAACGTCATCAAGCTCTTTGAGCGCCACGCTCCATTCGTTTTCATCCACACGAATAAAGTGGTTCTTATCCCGTTTTTCCAAAAAAGGCACGCCGCGGCCCATCAAGGTGTCGCAAATGATCACGCGGGGCTTGTCGGAGTTACTTGCCAAGGCGTTATCGAAGGCTTCAAGTACGGCTTCAAGATCGTTGCCATCAACGCGGTAGGTTTCCCAGCCAAACGCCGTCCACTTATCTGCGATGGGCTCGTAATTAAGCACCATTGAAGACTTGTCGTCGGCTTGCTGGTCGTTAACATCAACGATGGCAATCAGGTTATCCAGCTTCCAGTGCGCCGCTGAGGCTACCGCTTCCCAAGTGGAGCCTTCGTTCAACTCGCCATCGGATAACAGATTGAAAATCCGTGAAGTGCTCTGTTTGCGCTTAAGACCAAGCGCCATGCCAACACCGATACCTAAACCGTGCCCCAAGGAACCGCCGGTGATTTCCATGCCCGGGGTATAAGCAGCCATACCGGACATGGGCAGGATGCTGTCATCGCTGCCGTAGTCTTCGATTTCGTCTTCGCTGATAACGCCTGCCTCAATCAGAGCGGCATAAAGAGCGATGGCATAGTGGCCAATGGACAGCAGAAAGCGATCCCGCTCTTCCCACTCGGGATTTTTAGGATCGATTTTTAAAGCGTGGAAGTAGGAAACGGCCAGTACATCGGCGATTCCCAGAGCTTGACCCACATAGCCCTGACCTTGCACCTCGCCCATACGTAGGGCGTGACGGCGAATATTGTAGGCCCGCTTCCGAAGCGCCTCTACGGTGCTGGCCTTCGATGCGGTAGCTGTTTGACTCATGCAAGTCACCTCCAATTGGTTGACCAATTGAAGATATAGGCAATTTATATTCCTCGAAACAGAACTTTAGTCTATGGTAAATTACATTAACTTTAATAAATATAGAAAATTAAAATAATTAAAAAAATGAAAAAATATAATAAAAACAACCAGCTGAATGAAAAATATCGCTTAGTTATATAAGGCAGGCACGCAAAATCAATGCCGTATCAACAACCGCAGACAATATAAATAAAACTATGGAAAAATGGTCAACCAATAGCGAAAGAGAGAGAGAAAGCCAGGGTGCTCTCAAGTTCTGAGCATGTACGAGATAAACACACCCTCAAACCCATGATGTGGAAATACTGAGAGGAAGAAAAAGGCCGGAAGATCAGCGAAAAAATAAAAAGCCAACGAGCGAGATATCATCGCATCCAATGAATGTTAGTCACCAATACACGTAACAACCGCATCCCTACGCGTGCACAGGGCGGATAAACCTTAGCCATTAAAATATTAAAAAAGCACTTTACATCCCTTCTTGTCGCATCAGCCGATCGACCTCTTCTGCCTTTGGGATACTGCTGGCAGCGCCCCGGTATTGAACGGCTAACGCGGCGGCTGCCGTTGCTCTTTTGAGGCACTCAAATGGCTCAGCGCCCGCCTGGCGAGCTGCGAGAAAATAGCCCACAAAGGTATCACCCGCCGCTGTGGTATCAATAGCTCTCACCGGTAAAGCAGCTTGAAAATAAGTTTCACTATTATATAAGTACCATGCACCCTCGCTTCCCAAGGTCAGTACTATCTCGGCACTGCCCAGTTTATTTCTTAACTTTCGGAGCAAGTCTGATGCACTCGACTCTATCGGTATTTCTAATAAAGAAGCGGCTTCAGTGCGATTAAAAAAAAGCAACTTGCATTGATCCAGGGGTAATTCTGATACATCTGCGGTCATGGGTGCGGGATTAAATATAACGTTACAACCATGGCTAACTGCAAGCGGAATAATATAGCCAAGTCCATCACACTCGTTTTGAACAAGCAACGTATCTCCCGACTTCACTTTAGATAGCAAAAATGCCAATCGCTCTTTTTCAGCTCCGTGATTAACACCAGGAAACAAAATTATAGAGTTCTCCCCTTGCTCATCAATCTGAACAACAGCATGTCCACTAGGCTGCTGGGTTAGCTCTATATCACATACATTCACTCCCGCCCTTTTTAGCTCTTCAACCGCCCAAGCATCTTTTGAAGACACTCTCCCCCAATGGCTTACCAAACCGTTAGCGCATGCTATTGACAGCGATTGATTTGCGCCCTTACCGCCTAATCCAACACTGTGCCCGTCGCACCTTTGTGTTTCTCCGGGACGAACAAAATATGGAACGTGATAGATATAATCGATATTAATCGAACCATAATTATAAATCATCAACTCTTCTCTTTATTAAAAAGGCCAGCCAGTATCAAACTGACTGGCCTTTAGATCGCTTTCTGACCACTTATCCTTCTAGCACGAAGGGCGCGATATAGTCATCAACATTATCTGGTGTAATAAGGATACAGTCATAAAGTTGCTTTTCATTATCCAGGCCAGTTTCACCTGTATTAATATAATTATCAGCAATTCTAACGGCATCTTCTGCAAAGACAGCTACTGGCTGCAAGACTGTATAAGCCAACTCACCAGAACGAACTGCATCAACGGCATCAGGAGAACCATCGAACCCACCAACTAACACACCGTCCAGCAGGCCCTCTTGTTTGAGAGCCACAATAGCCCCTAGCGCCATTTCATCGTTACCGCTGATGACACCACTAATATCTGGGTGAGAACGCAGCATACTCTGCATCTTATTACGCCCTTGGGTACGATCCCAATTAGCAATATCAGAGGCTACCTGGGTTAGATCAGGGTACTGGCTCAAGACAGTCTCATACCCATTAGAGCGGGTTGCGGCATTATTATCTGAAGGCGGACCTTCTAATTCTATATAGGTCCCTTCCCCGTTCAACTGCATTGCCCATTCTTGTGCTCCTAGTGCAGCCCCTTGAGCATTGTTTGAAACTAGCTGCGCCTTAGCTAATCCTTGCTGATTTATTTCAGCATTAATTATAAATACAGGAATTCCTGCGTCGACAGCCCTACGGACAGCGCCAATGGAGCCATCTGCATTAGCAGGATCCAAAATTATAGCCTCAGCCCCATTGGTAATAGCCGTATCCACCTGATTGCTTTCCGTATTAGTATCACCTACATGTGAACTGACATTTGCTGTGTACCCTAATTCTTGTGCGGTGCGCTCAGCAATTGCTCCTTCTGTTTGCCAGTAGGGGTTAGACATATCATTCACAATAATAGATATTAACCCTTTATCCTGAGCCACAATAGAGCCACTTACTAGCATTGACATGCTGGCAAGCGCTGTTAGAGCTAGCTTTTTACTTTTTGGAAACATACATCACCTCATAGTTATGATTATTAGAGCTTCTGCGTAGCCCTTAGCAGGCCATACTTCTAAGCAAAACCACGCTAAGCGGCTGTTGCTTCAGAATTTTTATCTTTTGAATCAATTTGTTTTTTCTCTAACTTTTTAGAAGACTTATTTTTGGCACTGTACTGAATGTTATTAAGCATGACGGCAAAAACAATAACACTTCCTGTAAACACCATTTGCCAGTAGGCAGAAACCCCAATGATTACCAGGCCATCTGCCAGGAAGCCAATTACAAATGCACCCAGCAGAGTATTTCTTACTGAGCCGCGCCCACCCATTAGTGAAGCACCCCCTATAACGACTGCAGCGATTGCCGTTAATTCATAGGTTGTTCCGGCGGTGGGTCCTGCTGACGTTAATTGAGAGGCAAGAACAATCCCAGCCAAGGCAGCACATACACCGGAAATAATGTAAACAGAGAGCTTCACTCTATTAACAGGCACACCCGATAACTCTGCCGCCCGTGCATTACCACCCGTTGAGTAGATCCAGCGCCCAAACGGTGTGCGACTTAACGCCAGCATGCATACAATAGCCACAAAAAAGAGGATCAGAACTCCCACAGGAATCCCCAATAATTTGTTAAAACCAAGCCACTCGAATCCCGTATTACCTAATGCAGGATCGCCACTCAAGCGATTAAAAGTCAGGCCATCAGTCAATAACAATGCTGCGCCGCGGGCAACATACAACATGCCCAAGGTGGCAACAAAAGCAGGCACTTTAAAATAGGCAACCAGAACACCGTTAATACTTCCGACCAACCCACCTAGTAAACACGTAAGCACTACAACAACCCACACGGAGGGAAAGAACGCTAAATTAAGCGCCTCAATCTCAACCCCTTCTAGCAGCATGCCGGCAAATACTCCGCACAGCGCCAACGTAGAGCCTACCGACAAATCTATACCGCCTGTTAGGATGACAAACAGCATTCCTATACCTAGCAAACCGAAAACGGCTACGTGCGAGGACATCGTCAAAAAATTGCCCGTCGAGAAATAAACAGGCGAGAGAATAGAAAAGACGATAATAATCGCGATCAATGCAAAAAAGGCCCTACCTTCCAATAATATCTTGATGATATCAATGCTGCCCTTTTTGCCTTGTGATCCGTTGTTGTAATGAGACATGTTAAACACCTATCCGATTGAATACTCACGCGGCAACTGATTCGCCTGAAGCGGCCATAATTTCTTCCTTTGATACGCCAGGTCCGAATTCAGCAGAGATTCGCCCCTTGCTCATCACTACAACCCTATGCGGTATGCTTAAGCACTCGCTTACTTCAGATGTTGTAAAAACGACTGCCAAGCCCTCGCGTGCCCCTTCACTGAGCAGCTTGAAGACCTCTGCTTTCGCGCCAATATCAATACCTCGGCTCGGTTCATCAAGCATGAAGACGTCAGGATTGGTTGCCAGCATTTTACCGATAACAACTTTCTGCTGATTGCCTCCAGACAACGAGCCAATTTCAGCCTCACCACCATCTGTTTTGATATGTACCTTATTGATGGCTGAAGCAATCATTCCCTCCTCTAAGCTGGATGAAGTAAGCCCTTTGCGAGTAAATGCATTGATGCTAGCCAGCGACAAATTACGCCCGACTGTCATGGTTGCCACCAATCCATCCCGTTGGCGGTCCTCCGGTACTAGCACCAAACCTCTTTCTATTCGCTGTGCAATGTTGTAATGCGATACTTCTTGTGACTGGAGCAATATTTTCCCTTCCGACTGCCGTACTCGCCCAGCAACACACTCTAGTAGCTCTGTTCTTCCTGCCCCCATCAATCCATAAATACAGACTATTTCTCCCGCACGAACATCAAGTGACAAGTCATCCACCACATAGCGATCTGCGACATTATCGTCACTTACGCAAAGGTGCTGAATAGAAAGCGCTATGTCTCCTTGCTCATACCCTTCCGGGGGTGAGCCCAGATCAAAACTCTCACCCACCATGTGCCTTACAATCCATTGAAGATCGATTTCGCAGCGCGGGGCATAGGCGGTCATAACGCCATCACGCAGAACAACAGCATGGTCTGTAATTTGCAGCGCTTCCTCTAAGTGGTGTGAGATATAGACAATCGATACACCCTTGCTTTTGAGATCCCGGACTACTTTGAACAGTGTCTCAACCTCCGACGCGCTTAATGCAGAAGTCGGCTCATCCATGATGAGAATGCGGGATTTTTTGGACAGCGCTCTAGCGATTTCAACAATCTGTTGTTGACCCACACGCAGATCTTCGACCGGCGTCAAGGGGTGAATGGGCTCATCCAGCTCTTTCATTAACAACTCAGCCTGACGTGCCTCTTCGCTATAGTCGACGCTACCACTAATTTTAGTAAGCTCACGCCCCATGAAGATGTTATCGCGGACATTCAAATTAGGAGCCAAACTTAGCTCTTGGTGAATGATAGTAATACCTAATGCTTCCGCATCCGATGGTGAAGAAAAGCAAACATTTTTTCCTTCAAGAACAATATCTCCAGCTGTCTGAGGGATGACGCCAGACAAAATTTTCATCAGTGTAGATTTTCCCGCCCCATTTTCGCCAAAAAGCGTAGTCACCAGCCCTCGGTGTATATCGAAATTGACTTCTTTAAGGGCTTGCACTGCACCAAAACGTTTTTCAACATTACGTGCAGAAAGGATCACCTCACGTGAAGTCGTTTTAGCTGTCGATTTCTGATTGTTATACATAGCTACTCCTTAGTCAGTGATCGCTATGCTCACCGGAGTAATTAGCCAGTTCTTTGGATTAATCATGTTAAAGGAGCCAGCGATTACTAATGTTTTTCCCGTTAAATCCTGCCCTGCCATTTCCGAAAGTATCTGACGCTTCATTTCTTCATTTAAAGCAGCACCTGCATTTTGATACTCAATCTGGTTGGTAAAATCACTAAACTGAATATCACCAGTGGTATCGCGAAGCGTTGTGCCATTAATCGCCGATCCGGCTTGCACCCGGATAACAATTTCATCGGACATATCAGCGACATTAACGGTGTAAATGCCTGACTTTTCGTCTACGACCACGCCTGTTAGTGTCACCGGTATAACATGACCAATACCTGATGGAACACCGTATTTCTCGCCTGACGCACCGGCACTCTCAAGAGCCTCTGGGGCCAACACGTTTGCTTCTACCGCATTGGTTTCAATGTACTCTTTGATCTCAGGAAAACTTTGTTGTGCAAAGTTTTCTGGTGAAAAACCCACTTCACCTTCAAGCTCAGCAAGGCTTAAAACTTTGGTATCAAATGCCATTAGTGCAATAAGCGCTATGGCACAAACACCTGCCACATAAACCTTTATACGCTTGTTAGCGGGCAACGAATTTAATGTCGCTGGCATGATCACTCCAGTTATCATTATGCTTATGATAAAAATCTTTCACGACTTACTTCCAGTCTGGAATTAACACCACTTTTAATGCATCGGGATCGTTACGCATAAGATCTAGCCCCTCATGAAACTTATTCAACGGAAGCTTATGGGTTACTACACGACTCGTCGGAAAATCATCATTACCAATACCTTCAATAACCAATGGATAGCAATAGGGGCCTAAATGAGCACCCAATATATCCAGCTCTTTACGGTCACTAATAATACTCCAATCAACAGTAACAGGTTCTTTAAAAACACTAAATTCAATAAACCGCCCAAGTTTACGAATCATATAAAGTCCCTGCTCTACCGACTTAACTGCTCCGGTAGCCTCAATATAAATATCGCAGCCGTATCCCTCTGTAATACTTTTTACATAGTCGACAACATTAACCTCAGCTGGATTCAGAACGATATCCGCCCCAAACTCTTTGGCCAGCTCTAGTCGTTTATTATTGAGATCCAGGACCACTAGTTTTGAAGGGCCGGATTTTTTAATCGCGCCGATCATTCCTAGTCCAAGCGTACCGGCACCGGAGAGAACCACTACATCACCCAGCTCAACCTGTGCACGTTTAACGGCATGCAGTGAGCAAGCATAGGGCTCAATGAGAACCGCTTTTTCCATCGGGATTTCATCGGGGAGCTTATGGTTAATGGCTTCTTTGGGGAAGACCATGTATTCAGCCATACCACCATTTACATTGTTCTGAAACCCATAGACATCATGCTTTTCACACATCCAATACTGACCCCGGTTACAGAATCTGCATTCCCAGCAGGGCACAATTTGCTCAGATATAACGCGATCACCAATTTCCAAGTGTTTAACGCCTTCACCCAATGCCATTACATGACCTATAAATTCATGCCCAGGAATCATAGGAGCCTTTATATAAGCGGGCTGAGTATCATCTCCCCAAAAGCTGGGTGCGCCTTCGTATGCCTTGAGGTCACCTGCGCAGATGCCGCATGCTTCGACCTTAATCACCACTTCTCCCTCTTTCGCCTCTGGAACAGCAACCTCCTCAAGGCGATAATCACCTGGAGCATAGGCCACGACAGCTTGCATGGTTAGTGGTAATTCAGCGTGCTTGTAGTTATCGGCATTACGCATTGCTCACTCCTAATGTCTCTTATTATGGTTTACAACCTTTCGTACATTACAAAAGATATCACCGTGTACATATGAGTTAAGTACTTTAAGGATAGTCGAGTCAATTTATATTGTAACTTTTCATGCTCATACTTTAGACTAAGCCCATAACAAATTGATTATTAACAATAAAAAATAAAAACCCTATAAGGCATAAAATCTCCCTATATAAGCAATACGTAAACAACCCTCGATCATATGATCATAGGGTTATTAAATGCATTGCTTAACACATGACATCCTTGGCATACCAAAATGCATATGCCATGGACAAAGTGATAAACAAAGAAGTGACTGAAAAAGGGATTAAGCAGATAACCAAAGCTGCCAAGCAACTGAATAAATTGGGCGTTCAGGCCAGCCAAAAAGCCAATAGATAGGCATCTGCTTATGTCACATTGCGCTGAGTCGCTTCATCAAGGCGCAGAATAGTATGAGCATTAGTGACGCTGGTCGCTAATGTATCAATCACGCCTGTGCGAAGCGCACCCAAAATACCCACAGCTTTGGTATTCTCACTAGCGATAGCAATAACATCGGGAATTCGCGTAAGGTCCTGAATATTAAGGCCTACTACACGCCCCTGCATGCGTGTATCAGAAGGCTGACCGTGGATATCGATAAAGTCATAACCCATCATATCCCCCACCGTCCCAGACAGGCGCGCTTCGGCTATCTCTTGGGCAGAAAACCATCCCATGCGTACCATATTGCTATCTTCACTTACGTCGCCCACGCCAATTAAAGCGGTATCGGCGCGTCGCGCACGGTCCAGCGTCTGGCGAACAGTGGAATTTTCATACAATGCGTCCCTTACATCGCCGTTTTGTACCAAGGCAGGAGCGTAAAGTGTCTCACTATCGCCGCCAAACCGGCTCGCCAAGCGTCGACAAATATGATCAGGGTTCATATGCTCACCTGCACGCAGCGATCCGCCAATTGCACAGACAAAAGAAACCTTTAATACCTCTGCCTGAAAAACGTTATCTGCCACGGCGGCTACATTACGCCCCATACCAACGGCGACAATCTGGCCATCAATCAAGCTACGCGATAAGTGATCTGCCACCAGGCTAGCCACACCTGAACGCTGCGCATCTGGGTCCGCGTTATCCAGGGCAATTAGCGCCCGCTTGAGGCCAAAACGTCGCTTAAGCTCTTGCTCAATTTCAATGCTAACAGCGGGATGCACTCGTACTCGAACATCAACAATTCCCTCTGCTTGTGCCTTTTTAAGCAGACGTCCTATTCGTACTCGTGAATGACCAAGCCGATTAGCGATCGCTTCTTGGGTCTCCCCCTGTACATAGTAGAGAGTCGAAATCTCTGTCATTAAGTCAATGTCAGCAGTATCTTGACTATTCATTCAGCATCCGGGAATTGTTTAAAAGCATGGCACGTACTTAAAAACGAGGCGCTCCTACTTAAGAGCACCTCGCACGAGAACGTATAATGTCAGCTAGGCTCACACTTTTTCAATACAGGGATAAGCGCTTGAATGATCAGCGCGAGCGAAACAGCCCCTGCATCACGCGTGCCCAGACTTTTTTCTGCCAACGGGCGTGCCCGCCCCACTCGGGGTAACAGTTTCGCCGTTTCGTCAGCCGCTTTGCTAGCAGCGCGTGCGGCAACTTCCCAGCAAGCCACCAGCCCACCGCTCTTCTCAACCTCTTTGGATAAAGCATCGGCAAATGGGACCAGCACATCAACGAGCGTCTTATCACCCAACTCCGCCTTACCAAACGCCATTACCTGATCACGCGCACTTATCACACCTGCCGCAAGGCGCTGGCCAGAGAGCGGCCTATCATTACCTAGCGACTCTCCCATTGCTTTCAAAATCACCCGCCAGATAGCCCCTGATGTACCGCCCGCTTTATCTGACCAGCGCTGCCCTGCCCATTGCAGCACTGTTTGCGCGCCTGCACCCTTATTAAAAGCCTCGTTAGCACCTTCTAGCGCAGCTTTACTACCACGCTGCATACCGATGCCATGATCGCCGTCACCCGCGACGGCATCAATCTGACCCAATAAATCGCAATGGCTGTTCACGGTATTGGCAAGGACCTCCAGCGACTCGATAACGCCCCGCGCTAACTTACGAGAAGACTCGCTGGCCTCAGGAATAGTATCCTGCACCACGACCTCTACCTCAGCCGGGTCTAACGCCTCAGCGGGCTTGACACTGCCTTTTCGATAGCCAGGCGCATCAGCTGCAGCGGTCCAAAGCGGCTCCATTTGTTGATCAAGCCAGAAAAATGTCAGTGAAACCCCCGCCATGTCCAGGCTAGTCACCAGCTCACCCACATCCGGCTCTACAATATGTATGCCTACACTCTGCAATAGCTCATCGACTTTGCGATAAATAACAAATAGCTCTTCGTACTTTACGGTACCCAACCCATTAAGTACCACGGCCACGCGGGCTCCGCTGACTGCAATACCTTCAGGAACCTCTTGCAGCAATCGATTAACGAGCATTTCTGCCAGTTCATCGGCGGTGGGAACATCAGCCTCACTAATACCAGGCTCACCATGAATCCCCAACCCAATAGCCATCCTCCCCTCAGGCACATGGAAAAGGGAATCATCCGCTCCCGGCAGCGTGCATCCCTCAAAGGCAACACCAAAAGAGCGCGTGCAACGGTTTGCCTCTTTCGCCACCACGACGACTTCTTCAAGCGACAAGCCGTTTTCAGCAGCGGCAGCAGCGGCCTTAAAAACGGTTAAGTCCCCCGCAATGCCACGACGCTTATCTATCTCTTCTAGCGGTGCACTAGCTACATCATCAGTCACCAGCACGATTTCACAAGGAATGCCCTCGGCAATGAGGCGCTCTCGTGCCTCACCAAAATGCAGTACATCACCCGCATAGTTGCCAAACGAAAGCAGCACACCTCCACCGTTATGGGCTGCTTTAGCCACTGAGTAAACCTGCTGAGAGGAAGGAGAACAGAACAGATTCCCCATGACGGCGCCATGCGCTAACCCCTGCCCAACCAAACCAGCAAACGTGGGGTAGTGGCCGCCCCCCCCCCCAATTACAACGGCTACCGTACCGGGTTCACTGCGCGTACTGCGCACAACACCACCGGGTACGGCCATCAACTTATCGCGATTAGCAGCCACTAATCCTAAGCGCGCTTCTTCAGGAAAATCACTCGGATCATTAAACAGGCGTGTCATTATTATACCTCCGGAGTGAAGACATACGGCGTCATCACAGCTTGCATAGTGGTGTTATTGTTAATTTCTGGCTATTAATCAGTCTCGCCATCTCATCAACTTATGCTTAGCGGGTTGTTAATCGAGACTCGTACTCATCAATTTTTGCTATTTTTAACTCGGAAGCACCACCAGAAAAATGATTACTCAAAAATGTGGAGACAATTAGCTTGGCTAATTCTGGCCCCACAACTCTCGCCCCGAGGGTCACGATTTGTGCGTTGTTACTGGTTTGAGCTTTAGCGGCCGAATAAACATCATGCGTTTGAGCAGCCCGTATACCAGGCACTTTATTAGCAGAAATAGCTACTCCAATACCTGTCCCACAAACCAGTACTCCACGATCAAAACGCCCTTCCTTAATGGCCGTTGCTACCTCAAATGCGACGTCAGGATATAGCACCGGCTCAGCATTAAACGTGCCAAAATCTTCAACCTCGAAGCCTAGCTCACGAACATGGCTAATCAGCATTTCCTTTAAGCCGTAAGCAGCCTCATCACCACCAATCGCGACTCTGAGAGTAGGCGTTTTATTAGACATTTTGGTTCTCTCCGCACAAGCAATAGAAGCACAGCGACCGATAGCAACAAATATTCAGACACTCTATCCAGCCGCCTACTGGTGCCTTCAATCTACCACCAGATGATCATTTGTAAACAGCTTGATCATAAGAACATAAAGTATATGTCAGCGCTTATACAAAAGAGATAAAACATAATTATGGCAAGCGATTGAATAATATAAATTATTAGCCAAAAAAGCTGTAGAAGTATAATACTTATACTTTTGTATAGTAACCATCCATCCAAAAACTCCGTCACCATGCTTGACGAAAGACCCTTAACTGCCCAATCATTTGATCACAGACTGTTCATTTTAAAAATAGCAAAAATGACAAGCGAACACTCGCTGGCAGATGGCGTTCGGCTGTTGACATCGACTAACAGGACCTGGCGTCATTAATCTCGTAGCGCCTTATAGCTTGCAGTGTCATTTAATCAACAAGACCAAGGCATGATTCTTATGAAAAATCGCTCTGCCCTCGCCAATGCCATTCGCGCCCTTTCCATGGATGCTGTTCAGAAGGCCAAGTCCGGCCACCCTGGCGCCCCCATGGGCATGGCTGATATCGCCGAGGTGCTGTGGAATGATCACCTCAAGCACAACCCCGAAGACCCAAAATGGGCCGATCGTGACCGGTTCGTGCTGTCCAATGGCCACGGCTCAATGCTGCTCTACTCTTTGCTGCACTTAAGCGGCTATGAGTTAAGCCTGGAACAACTTCAGAACTTCCGTCAGTTGCACTCGCCCACCGCCGGCCATCCGGAATTTGGCTACGCGCCCGGCATCGAAACCACTACCGGCCCGCTCGGTCAGGGGTTTGCCAACGCCGTCGGCTTTGCGATTGCCGAAAAAACCCTGGCAGCGCAGTTCAACCGTCCGGGCCACACCATTGTCGATCACCACACCTGGTGCTTTTTGGGTGATGGCTGCCTGATGGAAGGCATTTCCCATGAGGCGGCGTCGCTGGCGGGTACTCAGCAGTTGGGCAAGCTGATTGCGCTCTACGACGACAACGGCATCTCGATTGATGGGGAAGTGGAAGGCTGGTTTACCGACGATACCGCCAAACGCTTTGAAGCCTACGGCTGGCACGTGGTGCCCAATGTCGATGGTCACAAGCCGGAAGAGATCCAGGCCGCCATTGCACTTGCCAAACAGAACGATGACAAGCCCAGCCTGATTATCTGTAAAACGGTTATCGGTTTCGGTGCGCCCAACAAGCAGGGCAAGGAAGAGTCGCACGGCGCGCCGCTGGGCGAAGACGAAGTTGCCCTGGCGCGCAAGCAGCTGGACTGGCCCCACGCGCCGTTTCATATTCCCGAGCCCGTGTACGCTGGCTGGGATGCGCGTGAAGCAGGTAAAACCCGCCAGCAGGAATGGGACAAGCGCTTTGCCCGCTATTCCGAGGCGTTCCCGGCCGAGGCGCAGGAATTCAAGCGCCGCATGAAAGGCCAGTTGCCGGCTGAAATACCGACCGAAGCCCTCATCGAGCAGGCCCAGGAAAAAGGCGAGAGCATCGCCACCCGTAAAGCGTCGCTGGAAGCGCTTAACGTGATTGGTCCGAAAATGCCGGAGCTGCTCGGCGGCAGTGCGGACCTTGCGCCGTCCAACCTGACCTTCTGGAAGGGCGCCAAAGCGATTACGCCGGAAGATGCCAGCGGTAACTACCTGCACTATGGCGTACGTGAGTTCGGCATGGGCGCGGTAATGAACGGTATCGCCCTGCACGGTGGTTTTGTCCCGTACGGCGCAACCTTCCTGATCTTCATGGAGTACATGCGTAACGCGGTTCGCATGGCGGCATTAATGGGTCAGCAGGCGATCTACGTATTTACCCATGACTCCATTGGCCTGGGTGAAGATGGTCCGACCCACCAGCCGATTGAGCAGTTGACCAGCCTGCGCACGACGCCGAACCTGAACACCTGGCGCCCGTGTGACGCCGTGGAAACCGCCGCGGCCTGGGATGCGGCCATCAAGCGTCACTCTGGCCCCACGGCGCTGATCCTGTCGCGTCAGAACCTGCCGCACCAGGCCCGCACCAAAGCCCAGCTGGCTTCCATTCAGCGTGGCGGGTATGTGCTGAAAGACAGCGACGGTACACCCGAGCTGATCCTGATCGCCACCGGTTCGGAAGTGGGGCTGGCCATGGACGCTGCCGCCGAGCTTGAAGCACAAGGCAAAGCGGTACGCGTGGTCTCCATGCCGTCGACCTACCGCTTCAACGGTCAGGACGCCGAGTACCGGGAAAGCGTCCTGCCCAGGGCGGTCACCAAGCGTATTGCCGTTGAAGCCTCACATGCCGACTACTGGTACAAGTATGTGGGTCTGGACGGGCGTGTGATCGGCATGACCACGTTCGGCGAGTCCGCCCCTGCGGGTGAGCTGTTCAAGCACTTCGGCTTTACGGTTGAGAATATTCTTGGCACAGCAGAAGAAATGCTAAACAGGTAAGAAAAATAGCTGAACGACGTTCTACTCAGAGCATGGCTAGCATCACCAAAAATGCCATGCTCTGATTATTCACGCTGACGACCAATAAGCTTAATCTTCATCCTCGTCATCGCGCATCCGCGCCTGACGCTCAGCCTCTTCTTCTTTGGCGTCATCGATCACTTCCATCAACTCATCGACCTTGGCGATATGGGTGTCGAAGTCGAAGTGGCCGGTCAACTTACTCTCTGGATGCAGCTCGCCTGCCTCATAAAGCGCCCACATCTCTTTGCCATAGTGGGTCTTTAGCAGTTCCGGTGCATAGTGGCCAAAGTAGGCGCGCATATTATTAACGTCACGCTCTAGCATGGCAGCCGCGCTATTGTTACCAGCAGCATCCACGGCCTGGGGCAGGTCAATAATGACCGGCCCCTCGGCATCTACCAGCACGTTAAATTCCGACAAGTCGCCGTGGATCAGGCCAGCGCAGAGCATACGCACCACATCCTTGATGACTTTATCGTGATAGCGCAGCGCCTGCTCGTGGGTCAGTGTTACGTCATCCAGGCGTGGCGCAACAGTGCCCTCGGCATCGGTAATCATCTCCATGAGCAGCACACCATCCACAAAACCGAAAGGCTTGGGTACGCGTACATCAGCTGCGGCAAGGCGATAGAGCGCGTCTACTTCCGCAGTTAGCCACGCTTGCTCCTGCTCTTTTTGACCATAGCGGGTCTTCTTCGCCATGGCCCGGGCACGCCGGCTATTACGCTCTTTACGCCCTTCCTGGTACTGTACCGCCTGCTTAAAGCTGCGCTGTTTAGCCTCTTTAAATACCTTGGCACAGCGTACCTCTTCGCCACAGCGCACCACGTAAACCTGTGCTTCCTTGCCGCTCATCAACTGCGTCAGCACCTCATCGATCAGGCCGTCATCGACCAGGGGCTGTAATCGTTTGGGTGTTTTCATGGCTAGCTGCAATGGCTCCTATAGAAGTAGAAACAGTTAGAAGTAGGGACAGTTTCTGGCACTCAGTAGCGAATGCGACGCACACGAAAGGCGCGTCCTTTTAGTTTGTCACGTTCGAGTTTGGCCTGAGCTTTTTGAACAGCGCTGCGCTCAACCGCGACATAAGCACTGCGGGCCAACACTTTAATTTTACCGACCTGATCACCGCGCAGCCCGCCCTCGCTGGTCAGGGCACCCAAAATATCGCCTGGCCGCAGTTTATCCTTTTTACCACCGGCTAATTGCAGCGTCGCCATGGGAGGTTCAAAGGGGGCTGTTTGTGTGGCTTTAGGAAGCGCTTCCGTAGTGAGCTGCTCGCTCAGAAGCTCTGCCAAGCGCCCCAAGCGATAGGTTTCTTGAGGGGTTACCAGCGTACAGGCAATGCCACTGGCGCCAGCCCGCCCGGTACGCCCTACGCGGTGGACATGGACCTCTAGCTCACGGGCAATTTGATAGTTAAACACCGCATCCAATTGCGCAATATCCAGGCCACGTGCCGCCACGTCGGTGGCCACCAGGATTGACGCACTTTGGTTGGCAAAGAGTATCAAAATACGATCACGGTCTTTTTGCTCTAAATCACCGTGCAGCGCTACCGCGCTAAAACCGGCATCCACTAGGCTATCGGCTACCGTCTGGGTTTCGCGCTTGGTGTTGCAAAACACCACGCTGGTCGTCGGACGGTTGACCAGCAACAGCTGTTTAAGCGCACCAAAGCGGGCATCTTCACTAGGCACTTCATAGAAGTGCTGATCAATGGTAGTGGCGTCATGCACCTCAGCCACTTTAACGCTGACAGGATCCATCATGACGCCGCGCGTCATGGCCGCCAAGCCACCGGACTCCTGTTCATCAGGGAAGGTAGCGCTAAATAGCAGCGTCTGGCGATCCGCCGGGGTTTCCGCAATGATCGCATCCAATGATGCTTGAAAGCCCATATCGAGCATGCGATCCGCCTCATCCAGCACAAGTGTGCTTAGCGAACCCAGCGTCAACGAACCTTTACGCAGATGCTCTTCAATACGCCCCGGGGTACCAACAACAATATGCGCGCCATGCTCAAGCGAGCCTAACTGTGGCCCAAACGGCGCTCCGCCACACAGTGTTAATACTTTAACGTTAGCCATGGCCCGCGCCAAACGGCGCAGCTCTTCGGCTACCTGATCAGCAAGCTCACGAGTAGGGCAAAGTACCAGCCCCTGTACAGAAAATACTTCAACCCGTAGTTCAGCGAGTAGCGCCAAACCAAACGCCGCTGTTTTGCCCGAGCCTGTTTTGGCCTGTGCCAGCACATCCCGCCCGGCCAGCATGGGCGGCAGGCTTTGCGCCTGAACAGGCGTCATCTGGTGATAACCCAGCGACTCAAGGTTAGTAAGCAGCGTGGCCGGTAAGGCGAGCGACGAGAAGGAGACGTCTGACACAATAAAACCTGCAGGGCCGTTTAACGGCCAGTAAAGAGGTAACTAATACGGATACACTTTAATGTGAAGCACCATACCAGAAAGTGCCTGCCCCTGCGTGCATCTCATACCGCCAGTGGCGCAAGCTCAGCCTTGCAAAGGGTTGCCAGGTCATTGGGCGCCAGCTCAATCTCAAGCCCACGCCGCCCGGCGCTGACAAAAATAGTGGCAAAGCCCGCAGCCGACGCATCAATATAGGTTGCCAGGCGTTTTTTCTGCCCCAAGGGGCTTACCCCACCCAACACGTAACCAGTGGCACGCTCGACCTCGGCAGGTACCCCCATGACGGCTTTTTTAGCTCCAGCGGCCTTGGCAATCTGCTTTAGGCCCAACTGCTGAGTGACTGGCACGATCCCCACGGCAAGCGTCTTGCCGTCCAGCGTTACTACCAGGGTCTTGAATACTTGCTCGACGGCCACCCCCAGTTTTTCAGCGGCTTCCAAGCCGTAGGACTCTGCCGCTACATCGTGCTGATATTCACGAATTTCAAACGGGATACCCGCTTTTTTGGCCGTATTAATGGCTGGTGTCATGACGCTCTCTTGATGTTTAGTAAAGTTGGGCAGCCCTCGTGGCGCGCTCTGGAAAGCCTATTCCTGCCTGCTACGCTAAATAGCGTAAGCGCTAAAGGGAAGTCAACCGAAAGGAGCCTTAATTATGCCAGCTACATCGAAAGCCCAGCAAAAAGCCGCAGGCGCTGCCCTTTCCGCCAAACGTGGAGAAACCAAGCCCAGTGAGCTTTATGATGCTTCCAAGGATATGTACGACTCAATGAGCGAAGAAGAGCTTGAGGAGATGGCAAGCACCGAGCGCAAAGGCAAACCAGAGAAGAAAGGCGATTAACTGCGCTTGTAGTGCTCCGCTTCTACATCATAACGCCCGCTTCATTAAGCAGGCGTTATGATCAACACCAACGAAAATTACAGCGCTATTCCCCCGGTTTACGTGGCCACCAGGGTAATGCTGGTGACGGGGCGCAAATTACGCTGCAAGCAGTGCTGCTCAACGCTCTCCACAATCTCTTCGGCATCATCGATCTGTTGCTTGTCGAGCTGGATATCCACCATCAGAAAACTGCCCACCTGTGCCAGGCGCACATCGTCACTGGCGATATCAAACTCGGCGATCTCTTCCACCATGTCCTGGCGAATGCTGCCCATGGGTTCGCCAAACATCAGTTCGCGAAGCGCTCCACGCACCATGCGGATAGGCATGGGTAAAAAGTAGCCTGCAATGACCAGCACCATTACCGGGTCAGCCAACCGCGCATAACTTGCCCAGGGCGTTAACGTGAGTCCCCAGGTAAGTGCAAAACCAAGCATTACCGCCGCGCTTAACCAGGTATCCATTTGCCACTGACGCAGCTCAGCCGCCAATAAGGAGGAGCGAGCAATACGGGCATAGCGCTTTAGCCACCACCAGGTCAACAAACAGCCGCTCACGTTAGCGACACCAAATAACAAGGCCAAATCAAGTGTCACCAAGCGTCCGCCCTGCGCCAGGCTCCACATGGCTGACACTAAAGAGAACAGACACACCAGCGCAATCACCACGCCTTTGAGCAACACCGCTAGCGGCTCTACCGTTAGCCGCCCAAAGGGGTAGTGATCATCCGCGGGTTTGCGGGCATGCTGTAACGCAAGCAGTGAGAGCGAAGCCAGAACAAGGCTTAACAGTGAATATCCGCTATCGAATAAAATCGTGATAGAGCCACTGGCTAATCCCAGGACCAAGCCAGACAGCGCAAAAAAGCTTGCTGAAATAGCTGAAAATCTTAGCGCACGGCGCTCAGCAATAAAGGGGGTCACGCAGAAAACTCCGTTCTGATTTAGCAGGATTGTAGGAAATCGTGCTGCATGGTAAAGGGTGTACTAACGTTTAACGAATCACTCAGCGCTAAAAAAAATAGCACTCAACCACGAGACTCCGTATGCGAGCTGAACAAGTCCAGGCATTTGTTGAAGTTACTGAGCACGGCTCATTTGCCGCCGCTGCGCGGCAGTCAGGTATAAAGCGCGGTACGCTAAGTGCGGCGGTCCATGCGCTGGAAGATAGCCTGGGGGTGGCACTGTTTGAACGCTCGGGAAATAGCCTGACACTAACTGCCGTAGGTGAAAGCGTACTCCCCGACTGTTACCGGCTACTGACAAGCGCCAGCCGAATCAAAAAGCATTGCCACCAACATCTGCAAGGGGTCGAAAACCAGCTGTGCATTGCCCGCGATGATGCGCTTCCTGAGCGGTTCTGGCACCAGGTCATGCACGATTTAAAGCAGCAGTTCCCGCTGACCGCGGTATCGGTTTATCTTGTTCCACCGCAGGAGCACAGCCAGTTTATTCTGCGCCAAACTGTCGATATTGCGTTTGGGCTTTATACCACCAAAGGCGTTGCCCCCCACGCAGCCAACCTGGCACCTGTGAGTATGCGCTTAGTGGCCTCTCCACAGCACCCACTGAGTCGGCTCCCCAGCGTCAATCGCGATGATCTCGCCCAATACACGCAAGTCTGCTTAACCCACATTCAGGACGACAAACTGGTCAGCGAAGCGCTTTTTTCCGCTAACTACCTGGGCTTCACCATGTTTGAGGTGATCCGAGATGCGGTAATAAACGGCACGGGATGGGCACTACTTCCTCACCCGCTGGTTAAAGAAGCATTGGAAAGTGATCAGCTCTGCTCACTGAATCACGACCTTGCCCTGGAAAGCCACTATTACCGCTATGTAGAGAGTGAAAACCTGGGCGTAGTGGCCACCGCACTCCTTAACAAAGTGGCGCGTTTTCTAGGCAATGCGCAGTAGTGGTCACTTCGCTGAAATGCAGGAGTGGTCACTTCGGTGAAATATAGCAGTGGAAAAAAGTGCAATATCCTTCCACGCTATAAAAAAGTGCCTCACAAGGAGATTTAAAGACACGCCAGAGGAACGACACAGGCAAGTGTCATCTAGGCGTAAGATGTAGCTGCCAGTGTCGATGTTGCCGTCAACCAAGGAGCTATCGCCCGATGGTAAGACTCGATAAGAAAGCGACAAGGCTTTATGTCCTGGACACCAATGTCCTAATCCATGACCCCACAGCGCTCTACCACTTTGAAGAGCATGACGTGGTTATCCCCATGACGGTTCTTGAGGAACTGGATAAGCATAAAAACGGAATTCGTGAGATTGCCCGTACGGCACGTCAAGTTAGCCGTACGCTCTCTGACCTTACCAACCAGGTTACTTTTGACGAGATTCAACGCGGCATCCCCATCCCACGTATTAGCGGCGAATCTGGACGCCTGCACTTTCTCTGCTTCAACGATTTAAAGCCCTTCGACTCGATGGACGACAGTCAGGATAACCGTATTCTGGCGGAAACCTGTCGGCTACGCGATGAGCGCCCCGATGCCTCGGTCATTCTAATTACCAAAGATATCAACCTGCGCGTAAAGGCGGCCGCGCTAAAAGTCCCTGTGGAGGATTACTTTAACGATCGGGCATTCTCAGACAGCGATGCCATGATTGAGGGTGCCCAAGTATACGCATCGGCGGGACACAACGGCGGGGCGCTTTGGGAAGCGCTGAATGTTGATGTCAGCGTTGAGCGGGTGGAGCATCAAACGTTTTATCAATTAAGTGGCGACATGCCCCGTCACTGGCACTTGGGAATGCTTGTCTCCGACAGCGAGAATGGCGCTGAGTTTGAGGCCATTATTCGTGAGCTGTCGCCCTCATCAGCACGGTTACAGCTGTTGACCAACTACCGCCACCACGCTGGAGTGTGGGGCGTTCACGCCCATGATAGCCGTCAAAACTTTACCCTGAACCTGCTGATGGACCCGGACATTGATCTGGTCACCATTGCCGGTAACGCGGGCACGGGTAAGACCTTTATGACGCTGGCCGCCGCTTTCCAGCAAACCCTGGATGCCAAGCAGTTTGAGCGCATCGTGTTTACCCGCGCACCTATTCCGATGGGCGAGGACATTGGTTTTTTGCCCGGTACCGAGGAGGAGAAGATGTCGCCGTGGATGGGTGCCTTCCACGACAATATGGATAACCTGCTGCGCAATGACGAAGGAGAGTCGACCTGGGATAATGGCGCAACACGGCAACTGATTGGCTCACGCGTACAGATTCGCTCGCCAGGCTTTATGCGAGGGCGCACCTTAAACGACACCTTTTTGATTATCGACGAGGCACAAAACTTTACACCCAAACAGCTTAAATCACTGGTTACCCGTGCCGGGCGTAATACCAAAATTGTCTGTTTAGGCAACGTGGGGCAAATCGATACGCCCTATCTAACCGCCAATACCTGCGGCATGGCGGCCGTGGTTGAGCGCTTCCGTGACTGGCCACACGCCGGGCATATTACCCTCAAAAGCGTTGAGCGTTCGCGCCTGGCGCTGGCGGCTGAAGAGCTTTTGTAAAAAGGCTGTTCTAAAAAGGGCTTTTACCGCGAGGGTAACCGCCTAATACGTAAACGTACGGTAAAACCGCCAGCTCGCTACTGGCGGTTTTTTTCTTTATCGCCGTTCCAAGGGTTCTCAACCCCCAGCGTATCGGCGGCAAAGGCTTCGCGCTCACCTAATGGGCGCTCTTCACCAATAGTGGTGTCTTTATAGGTCTGGCGCTCCATTTCACTGTTCACTTCTGCACCTAGCAGTACCACAAACGCAGACAGCCAAAACCACATCATCAGTACAACCACGGCGCCCAATGACCCATAAAGCTCACTGAAGCTTGAAAAGTAGCGGACATAAAGTGAAAGCCCGCCTGACCCAAGTAACCATAAAGTGGTCGCCAGCAGCGTGCCATAGCTTAACCAGCGCCATTGTGCGGCACGCCGATAAGGCGCAAACCGGTACAGCAGGGCAATTAAAAAGCTCATGATGATCAACAAGGCAGGCCAACGCAGCCACTTAAATACTTGATCGAAAGGATCATCCACCGCTAAGGCATCGACCAACACAGGCACAATCGCAATAAAGCCAAGCGATACCAGCGTCATGCCAATCAGGCCAAACGTCAGTAGCACCAACACAACACCGCGAAGAAAGAAGTTACGCCGCTCCTTTTCGCCATAAACCACATTCAGCCCTACCACGAGCACTCCCACGCTTTTGGAAGCGATATACATGGCGACCAACAGCCCTAAAAGCACCGCCATTACGTTGCCAGATTCGGCACTCTCAACCACTGTCTGGGTTTGCTGATCAATAAGGCTTGCCGCATCCGGGGGCATAAAACGGCTTAGTTCATAAAGCTGCCGCCCTGCTTCCACCGGATCAAACAGCAATCCCCACAGCGATATTACCGCTGCAATGGTAGGAAATAGTGCCAGCAAAGCGTAAAACGCGACACCAGCCGCCAACATGGTAAGGCGGTCACGCTTAGCGGCGCGCAACACCCGCCATACAACATCAAACCACCCATAACGTGGAATCTCATCGGGCTTTTTGGCACGTCTCCCTCGGTGGTTCTGTGAACTCTCGTGGCTCATGGCGACCCTTCCCAGATTAATAACAGTGCCAAAACAATGGCTAACGCCATCATCAAGCCGCTCGTATGGTGGCGCATCCAGCTTTCCATAGCCGTTAGTTGAGTTAAGCGCGCCATCATCCGCTTTTCAATGGCCAGAGCAATACCCACAGACGCTGCTTTAACATCGCCACACCACTGCCCAGCAGAGCGAACCCCTACCAAGGCATTTTGAACGAGCCACGCATAAGGCCACCATAAGTCGCCTGCAGGCAGGGGGCGTATACGCCAATGGCGCGTTAACCACCACCCCGCCCACGTTAACACGATGCCTACGGGCAGTGGCCACATCAGGCTAAACCACTCTTTCAACGGGGGGATTTCCGCACTCCCTTGAGGAAGCGGTAGCCATATCGGCGTCACAAGAGCGGCCGTTAATGCAGCAAGCCAGGCACCCCACTGACCAGGATGGCTGCCACCGGTGCTGCGCTGCTGCCACTGCCGCCAGAGACTGACACTCACCAACGCAGAGGTGCCAATTGCCGCCCAGGTTAACAACGCGACCAGTTGCTCATGATGCATCTCATACAGCGCGTTTTTGACGCCCCACTTGCTGACGAGCCCAGCGCCAAAGGCGCCGGTAAGCGACAAGGCAGGCAGCGCCAGCAGCACCCAGACAAGCGCCAACGGCCACCGAGGTAAATGCTCACTAACACTGGTCCCCATAAATAGCGCGCCTTTGGCCAGCGCGTGGTGAGCCGCAAAGAGGACCACGCCCGGCAGCAACAAGGGCCACACCTCGGGCGCTGCCAATCCCATAGCGACCATGGCGGTCAGCATGCCCATTTGGCTGATGCTGGAGTAAGCTAATACGGCCTTGGGATGCCTCTGCCACACCCCATACAGCGCCGCGCCAAAGGCAGCGGCCAAACCAGCGACCACCATGATATCGCCAAGCCGGGTGAGCGCACCGGAAAGCGAGGTTTCCCCCAGGGGTAATACGTAGATCCAGCCAAGCAGCCCGGCCTTGATCATCGCGCCGCTTAGCACCGCGCTGGCCGGAGCGGGGGCCGCCGGATGCGCAAGCGGTAGCCACACGTGTAAGCCGATAACGCCAGCCTTCACGCCCAGCCCAAGCCATAGCAAGCACGCCATTAAGGCACCATACTCAGCCGTGGCGATCCCCTCACGTACGCCTGCCAGCAGTACGGTTTCCGCACTACCGGCCGCCCACAGCAAACCTCCTAGAATCAATCCTTCGCCGACCACCGCGAGAATCAAATAGGCCCTCGCACCCAGCTTCGCATCCGGCGTACCGTTATGTACGACCAGGCCATAGGCGGCAAATGTCATCAGCGCAAAGCCCAGGTAAAAAGTGGCGATATCCTGGGCAATAATCAGAAGTACGTTACCGACAAACGTTAATGGCCATAACAGAGCCAGGCGCAACAACCGGCGCTCAGCGGCACTGTCGCCCGCTTGGGCGCTGGCCTGCTCCTTGGCAAAATATCCACGCGCATGAATCGCTGCAAAACACCAAAGCAGCGCGGTGAAAGCAAGCCAAGGGCGGCTCAGTGCGTTAAGCGACCAGTGCCCGCCCAGCATCCAGGCATCTATCACCCACTGGGCTTCCCCCATATACGCCAACAGTAGCGCTGGCCATGCCGCACTGAGCCAGACCCACGAGAAGTAGCGGCGCTGAGCAGCGGGTGTACGATAAGCCTTCCATACGCCCATCAACGACACGCAGACCGGCCAGCAAAGTGTTATCACCAAGAGTAGCGTTATCATTACAGGTACTCCCCCTCGGCTACACGCGTTGCCCAATCCAGTGGGCTAAACGGCAACCCGGCAAGTGCGCCAGCAGCGATACTGAGAACGGCGGTAAACACAGCAGGCCAGAGCAGCCAGCCGTGAGTTTCCAAACGCCCAAGACGCTGATCTTTTGGCCAACTCCCATTGCCATGAGCAGGCCCAACACGAAACCAAAGACGATGCACGATCGGCAGAAAATAGAGGGCATTTAGCGCACTGCTTGACACCAGCACGGCGACAACCCAATACATGTCGGCCTGAATGGCGCCAATTCCCAAATACCATTTAGTGATAAATCCGGCCACAGGCGGTAGACCAATCATGCCAAAGGCGCCCACTGTAAAGGCCAGGCTAGTGAGTGGCATACGCTTACCCGCTCCATCCATCTCATCAATGCGGTGGATGCCCAGCTCTTCTGCATAAATACCCGCACAGAAAAATAGCGTTACCTTCATGATCCCTTGGTGCAGTAGGTGAGCAAGCGCGCCAATGGTGCCAAAAGGACCCACCAGGCTAACCCCAAGCACGATATACGACACTTGGCTGATGGTTGAAAAGGCCAGTCGCGGCTTTAACTCCTGCTGCGCGATGGCGCGTATTGAGCCGTATATAATGGTGACCGAGGCCGCCACTGCTAACACCGTCGTAACCCCAAGCTCTACGCTTAGCTCAATGCCATACAAGTCGTAAATAATTCGCAAAATGCCAAAGGCACCGGCTTTTACCACCGCGACTGCGTGCAATAGTGCGCTTACCGGTGCCGGTGCGACCATGGCCCTGGGCAGCCAACCATGCAGCGGCACCATGGCAGCCTTAACGGCAAACCCACCCACCAGAAGCGCAAATATAAACGTTAGCAGGCTGCGGTGGTCTACTAAGTAGCCTCCTAGACCGCGCTCGGAGGCGAACGAATGGTCGCCCGTTAAACTATATAAAAGCACCGTACCCAACAGCAGTACTACGCCTGCGGTCAGGGTGTAACGTAGATAAATTCGCCCGGCATTTAAGGCTTTATCAGTGCCCGAATGGACCACCAGCGGATAGGTGGATAGCGTCAGCATTTCGTAGAAAATCAGAAAGGTAAACAAGTTACCGGCCAGCGCAATACCCAGCGTACTGGCAACACATAAGCTAAAAAACCCAAAAAAGCGTTTACGGTTTGCGGTTCCTTCCAGATAACCAATGGCGTAAATCGTGGTGCATAGCCATAAGAGCGACGAGAGCCCAGCAAACATGACGCCCAACGCGTCAGCACGCAGTACAAAGTCGATATTACCGACCACCTGAAAGCTGAACACGGCCTCCTCGCCACGTGCTACGAGCGTTACCATTAGCGCCACCAGGCTGATTTTGATGACCGCCGCCAGCAGGTTGATACGGGTACGCATCCATCTGGATGCTTCAGGCAGTACAAAAATAATCACCGCAGCCAGTAGCGATGCGGCCAACGCAGTCAAGGGTAGCCAAGCGACATTCATGCGTTATCTCCATGAAGAAGCTCAAGCGGAAAGTGCGCTAAAAGCCCTAACGCTAACGCAGCCATGGCTAAGCAAAGCGCAATCGCATCCATACCCGGAGCAAGCGGCTGAAAACGGTGGCGCGGGGCCTCCTCCAGGAACGAATAGCGGAAAAAGCGAAAAATATAGGCGGCGGTTAACAGTGTACCTATAAGCAATACTGCCACTGCCAGCCACTGGTGGGAGAGCACCATGGCTTGCAGGAGCAGCCATTTAGCCGTAAAGCCCGCACTTGGTGGCAGCCCCATTAAAGTTACCGACGCAATTCCAAAAACCAACAGTGAAAGCGGTAGGCGGCGGCTGGTGCCAGCAAGCCCCTTTAGGGTCGTTTCACCGGTGGCCATTATCAAATTACCGGCGGCTAAAAACATCGCGGCTTTCGCTAGCGCATGGCCTATTAACTGCAACCAGAACCCTTCCCACGCCAGCGCCTTTACCACTGATGCTACATTGGGGCCTAGCAATAAGGGGAACACCACCATCAAGTAGCCCAACTGCGCCACGGTTGATGAAGCCACCACTGTTTTGAGCGTTTCAGCACGCCAGGCAATTAAGCCACCCCATATAATGGCCAACATGCCCAGCCAAGCGATTAATCGCGGCGCCCAAAAGGTGTCCGGTAATAAAAGACTCCACAGCTGAAGCAGCACGAATAGCGATGCTTTAACCACCAGCCCAGCATGCAATACGCTCACAGGCGTCCAGGCGCTGGAATGCACCGGAGAAAGCCAAGCATGAAGCGGAAAGAGAGCAGCTTTCAAGGCAAGCCCCGCCCCTATTAGCGCCGCTGCGATCCAGACAATCGGCCCTGGCTCAATAACCTGCGCAAGCCCGACCAAATCAAGCCGCCCCCAAGTGCCCAACAGCAGCGCGACGCCCAGTAAATAGGCAAGCGACCCCACCAGCGTAAGCAACAGATACCGCATACCGGCCAACAACGCCGCGGCCTTACCTGAAAGCAGCAGCATGCCTACCGCAGCCAACCCCATGGCCTCCAGCGCAAGGTAGAGCGTGATCAAGTCAGTGGCCAGCCAAATCAACGAAAGCGCGCTGACCATAACGCCCATCAACGGCCATATCCAACGGGCCAACGGTTCGGGTGCCGAAAGCCGCAGCGAGCCTGGGGTATAAAGCGCCGCTGCCGCTGCCAGCCACTGCGTTAACAGTAACATCAGCACGCTTACCCCGTTTAAGCGCAGCGCAACATTAATTCCCCAGGTTTCCCAGCCCCAGTGCAGTAGCCCTACTTGCTGGTAGTCGATCAATAACGATAGCCCGGCGGCCAATACAGGAACGCATGCCAACGCGATAGGCCACATTCGCTTAGGTGGCCAGAGTGCGGCTAGCCCACCGAAAACAAGCGGCAAACACACGGCGGCAGCCAATGCCCAATGGCTAGTTAAAAGCGGCTCGAATGTACTGTCTGTCAGGCCAAATCGCTCTATCATTTAGCCTTCTCCTCACGCCCGTCATCCTCTAACAGGGCCTCTTGCCCTTCAAGCTGGTAAAGCTTTCGGATCACTAATGCCCCCAGCAGTGATCCGAGCCAGGCGATCACCAGGCCCACTATAACCAGCGCCTGCCCTTGGGGAATTGCGCCTGCGACCCCGGCCAAGAGCAGAAACACACCCGACCCCAGTACGTTAAAGGCAAGCAAACGGCGCAATAAGTGGCGCTGCCAGGCAAAAGCGCCCATTGCTGTGGCCACCACCGCCACTCCGGCCAACACCAGAGGGTGCTTTGCAGGCGAGTAAGCCATTTCAGGTAGCACAAGGAAAATGGCAACTCCGACCATCAAACACCAGGCAAGCGCTAACACAATGCGCGTGACTCTATGCGTTAGTGGCGGCTCAAAATGATCGTAACGGGGTAATTTAGAAGCGCTTGAGGGAAAGATACCTAACGCGTAAAAAAAGCAGGCGACGGTTAATACCGTGCCCAATAGCCCTTCGACAGCCGCTAACCAGGGCATCCCCAGGGTTAGCCAGGCAAGCGCCATTGTGAGCGTAAAGGCAAAAAAGGCGCGACACGCACGCACCAAATGGCGGTCAAATAGGCAAATCAGCGCTGCTATCAAAAGACACAGCGCTAATACAGCCTCGATGAGGTCGACAGACGAGATTACTGCCATTGCTATCCTTGCAGCGGCTTATAGACAAATTACTTTGCCTATCTTTTGATCACTTGTCGATGTAAGGATTACTTCAGAAGAGTGCTCAACCACTGACCAATATCGCCCACTTGCTGAGGGCAAAGTGCGTGAGCCATAGGATACTGGCGATAGTTGGCGGTGTAGCCTTGGGCTTTTAAGCGCTCAAACCCAGCCCGTCCCAAACTCTCTGCCACGATAGGGTCCATATTACCGTGATGCACCTCAATCGGAATTGCCTTGTTGGCATCACTCAATTCGATACTGTCTGCCGTGGCAAAGTAGGTCGACATTGCCAGCAACCCACCTAACGGCAACGGAAAAGATAACGCCGCCTGATAAGCCACCGCGCCCCCCTGAGAGAACCCTGCCACGATAATCCGCTGGCTATCGATACCGTGATCAATCTGTTCCTGTATCAGCGCCTGAATACGCTTGGCAGAGCATTTCAGCTGTACTTCATCAACACGGCGCCCGAGGTCCATCGCCAGAATGTCGTACCAGGCGGGCATCACCATGCCGCCGTTAACGGTCACCGGCAGCCGTGGCGCGTGCGGCATAATAAACCGTACGTGGGCATCTTCAGGAAGGTTAAGCGCGGGCACCAGAGGCTCGAAGTCATGCCCATCGGCACCTAAGCCATGAATGATAAACACACAGGCATCGGCAGGTTGACCGTTTTTCGGTTCAATAATCAGTTCGCCTGGGTCCGTCATGATATTTATCCTTACTTAATTGAAAAAGCACGCGATTAGGGCGCTTGAACGCTTAGCGCAAGCGGCGATGAAACATTAACAGACCCTAACGTAAACCGGCATTCACAGCGAGTGATTACGCTTAAAAGGGCCACACATGAGGAATCAATATGAGTGCGATGGCCCCGGTTAGCACGTTTAGGCCACCGCCTACGCGCATAAAATCACTAATACGATAACCGCCGGGGCCATACACCATTAAGTTGGTTTGATAGCCAATAGGCGTTAAAAAGCTGGCCGAAGCAGCAAACATTATTGCAATCACGTAAGGCATTGAGCTTACGCCAAGGCTCTCGGCGGCGGCCATGACGACCGGAAAAATGATCACCGCCGCACCGTTATTAGTGACAAGCTCGGTTAGTAGCGCCACAACACAGTACGTACCTATCAAGAGCAGCCAAGGGTTACTGCCTACGACATGCAGTATGCCACCGGCAATCGCATCTGCGGCGCCCGAACTCTGCAGCGCAGCCCCCACACCAAACGAGGCAGCAATCGTCAAAAGCACTTGGCTATCCAGCCCGCGCCGGGCAGCTTCAACCGAACAGCAGCCGCTTAACAGCGCCAGTGCAGCGCCCAGCATCGCGGCATTTAACATGCTCAAAACGCCGAATGCAGCCAGCAATACTGCCCCCAGCAGAATCCCCCAGGCGAGCGGCGCTTTTTCATGAACAGGCCGCGCAGAGCCGTTTAGCTCACTGATCAAGAGAAAATCTTTTGACTGACGGTGGCGTTCAATAAATGGAGGACGCGCTTCCAGTAGCAGCACATCAGCGGGCTGCAGGCGTACCTGCCCCAGATTGCCGGTGACACGCTCACCGCCTCGGCAGATAGCCAGTACGGCCGCACCATAAAGCGTCCTAAAGCGGCCGTCTCGAATGCGCTGGCCAATGAACTGGCACTGGTTCGACACTACGGCTTCGACCAAGCGGCGCTCTTTGAACTCTTTTTCCAGGCTGGAGGTATGATCATGCGAGGGTATTAATCCACGAATTTGCTGTAGTTCGACAGCGGCATCGCTGGTGCCCACAAACACCAACCGGTCGCCACCCTTTAACTGCTCACCAGGCCCCACAACACTCACAACGTTACCGTCACGCTCGATCTCAACCAGAAACAGCTCTTGCAAGTGGCGCAGCCCGGCCTCCTCCACCGTTCGATTAACCAGAACGCCTTCCCGATCAATCTCCATCTCAATGGTAAATTCACGCGGGTTAGCGAACGCATTGGCCAACCCCTCGCGAGCAGGTAACAGGCGCGGCCCAAGAATCACCAGATAGGCAAGTCCTACCACGGCGACCGGCACACCCACCCAGGCAAGGTCAAACAGGCCCATGGTCACATTGGGATAACGCTCCGTCAGCAGCCCATACACCACCAGGTTGGTGCTGCTGCCAAACAAGGTAATCGTACCGCCAAGAATGGAGGCGAAGCTTAACGGCATCAGCAGCCGCTGGGGGGAGCGTCGCAGCCGCCGACTCCAGCTCATAACCGCCGGTATATAGGTAGCCACTACAGGGGTGTTATTTAAAAAAGCACTTAAAGAGGCCACCGGTAACAGTAACCGCACCAAAGCCCCCCGCTCAGTTTTAGGGCGCCCCAATACATAGCGAATAATAAGATCGATACCGCCCGTTTCACGGATGCTAGCCACCAGCACGTACATAAAAGCGACCGTAAACAGCCCACTGTTGGAAAAGCCGCTTAACGCCTGAGCTGGCTCAATAACACCCAGGGTCATCAGTACAATGACAGCGCCAAGCAAAATGATGTCGGGCCCTAACCTCGAGACGGTCATTAGCGGGAAGATGGTGGCAACCACCGCTATCGCAATCCATGCATCCAGTGTCATAACGCGACATTCCTAACAAAAAGTAATGCGCTATTGTGACCTCAACCACATATTCTAAAAAGTTATTTTTAGAAACATTTAAATACCAAAATAGAATAAGAAAATTCACACACAAAAACCCCCGCTCGTGAGCGTAATGCTGTTCGGTTAAGGTTTGCCGATGACCGAACAGCATTACCGCTTCGGTGGGGTCTTCCTATCTCAAGCCCTTGAGAATAAATAAGCGCC
>NZ_JBQSYD010000018.1:0-84801 GCF_052378905.1 Halomonas sp. AOP22-C1-8
CTAGATGGCCGGATAAATAAACTAAAGCAGTTAACCCTTCCTGATATTAAGGAACTTAAAGATAGACCTACCCAACCCCCTCTCCCTAAATCACGGCCACCGTTTTATGATTCCTTGAGAATGTTCACATACATTGTTGATCGTGATTTTGATATAGAGCAAAAAAAATGGTTTATTGAGAAACAGTGTATGCGGGGTTTGAAGTACTTTCCCAATATTGATAATCCTAAATCTTTCAATGAGAAGACGCAGTGGTATAAGTTGTATTATCAAGACCCATTAATTACAAAATGTATTGATAAGTACGAATTTAAAGATCATGTGGCAGGCTTGGTTGGAGAACGGTACGTAACACCATTATTAGGAGTGTGGGATAATGCAAGGGAAATAGATTTTGAGAAATTGCCAAACAAGTTTGTGTTGAAATCAAATTGGGGGAGTGGAAGCCGTCATGTTCTTCTTGTAAGGGATAAGAAAAAATTGAATCTTGATGAGGTTAGATTCAAGTTGAATACATGGATACAGCCTTGGGAGAACGTGTATTATCATACATTTGACTGGGGGTATAAAAATATTAAGCCCAAAATTATAGCTGAAGTTTTTATTGAAAATAAGACCCGTGAGTATAAGTTTTTCTGTTTTAATGGTGAGCCAGTATATTTTTATGTTGCGACAGACAGTTCACCTGGTGTCGCAAATTCTCATAATTATTATGATATGGATTGGAATCTACTACCGTTTACTCGGCATGCAAGGAATTCGAAAGACCCGATAGAAAAGCCGAGTAATTTTGACGAAATGGTAGAGCTTTGTAGAACGCTATCTAAGCCTTTTCCCCATGTTAGGGTAGATCTTTGCCAAACGGAAAGTAATTTGCTGATCGAGGAATTAACCTTTTATACAGGTAGCGGTACTGGTAGATTTAATCCTACCGAATGGGATTATAAGTTTGGTGAGGCATTTGTTCTTCCAGAAAAAAGGTTTATTTGATAAATAATGTCGGCAAGAGGTATGTATGATTCTTTTGCTGGCCTTGACTTTTGCGCGGCGAGATTTTGTTAAAATTCGTCGCGTATTTCGAGGCTTTTTATGAATACACATAAAACCATGCTTAAAGGAAAAGACCTTTCTTTGGATGTTTGTGATAAGGGGCATTCTGTATCAATAGTAACCTTTGAACCTAGAAATCAATATTTGACTCTTGGTAAAAAACACTCTTTTAGTCTTGGGTTTGGTAAGGGGCGTTTTTTGCCAAAGGGGCTGATGAGTTTATAGTGCGTCATAATAAAAATCATTGGTGCTAAACTCCAAGGGTGATGGATGCTATAGAGTTAGTCAACAATCAACAGGTTGTAGAGTTGTAACATATAGAGTTAGCATGGGGTATTTGCAGCAATAAATTTTTCTCCAATGTTAAATGCGGACTGTTTTGTTGTAATTTCTCCTCTTTTGATGTGTCACCTAGTAATTCTATAGGAGGGAATCGTTGAAGAGGAGACTTTGATAACGTACAGTTTTTATACAACTTTATCAAAACTGGTGCGTGCCGGTCTCCACGTGGATATGTTTTCTTTTGTAATCCTAGGGATGATGTATCTCATGCGGAGATGATTAAAAAAGAAACAAAAGCCACGTTGATTCCATGTGAGTATGGCGGGCATCCCTGTTCCTTTTTCCTGAATGATACATATAAATTGAAGCGTTTGGTTCGAGAGGTGTTGTTTGGTGAATTCTTTTGTGCAATTTTTATAAGGTTATGGAAGATGAAGTTTTAAATACGCATTATCCATATGAACGAAATGCAGTGTATATGGAAAAGAAAAGAAGGTACAAGGAGGTAGCTTCAGAATTAAAAAATGCAATATCAAAAAGCCTTCTCTAGCAAGGCTCCATGCTAAGCTTGGAGAGAAATTGTAAAAGTTGAGTGATTTTAAGGGTGCTGAAAATGCTTTTGGTGACGCTGTTCAATTTGAGCCAGAAGTTTCTAATTTTTATGTTAGATTGAGTCATGTTTATGCGGCGCATAATGAGTTTTATCGTGCTGTAGATATGATGATAAAGACTATTTCCTTAAAGCCTCTGAGGCCGGAATATCATGTTAGGGTTGGGGGATGGCTATTCGAAAATGGACAACTAAAAGAAGCTGCTGAGGCAATGAGAAAAACTATAGAGATTTCTCCTAATGCTGTTGTCGCTCCAAAGCGCTTAGAGGTTGTTTTAAGCATAGGATAGTATCTTTTTTATGTATCTAGCTGGATTTTGTTCTCGGTGTGAAATGCATTGTGCTAATTTATAGAGATGTGAAATGAATATTCTAATCATTGGTGGAGCAGGCTATATCGGCTCCCATATGCTCAAGCAACTCTCGAAAGCCGGTAATCAGGTGGTAGTTCTTGATAACCTGAGCACGGGTTTTCGTGAACTCGCCTGCTACGGTCAGTTAGTGGTGGGGGATTTGGCAGATACCCCCTTACTTGAACGGCTATTCTGTGAGCACCAATTCGATGCCGTCATGCACTTTGCGGCATGTAGCCTGGTAGGTGAGTCGGTAAATGACCCTGGCAAATATTACCGTAACAATGTTTCCAATACGCTGAACTTGTTGGATGTAATGGTACGCCACCATGTGCGCCATTTCATTTTCTCTTCCACCGCCGCTACCTTTGGCGAGCCGGAATACACGCCGATAGATGAAGCGCATCCGCAAGCGCCCATTAACCCTTACGGTGCCAGCAAGTTAATGGTAGAGCGGGCATTGCAGGATTACGCCACAGCCTATGGGCTTAACTCGGTTTCCCTGCGTTACTTCAATGCCTGCGGTGCGGACCCGGAAGGGGAAATCGGGGAGTGCCACGATCCGGAAACTCACTTAATTCCATTAATCCTACAAGCGGCTTCTGGGCGGCGCGAGAGCATCACGGTTTTTGGGCGAGATTACCCAACCGAAGATGGCACCTGTATTCGTGACTATATCCACATTGAGGACTTATGCTCGGCGCATGCCTTGGCACTGCAAGCCTTGGTAAGCGGAGAGAAATCGGGCGCGTTAGGATTTAACCTGGGCAACGGCCTTGGTTACTCCGTACAAGCAGTGATTGATGCAGTGAAAGAGGTAGTTCTGCAAGATGGTTGCCATCTAATCATTGAAGAAGGACAGCGTCGGGTGGGTGATCCTGCCAAGTTGGTAGCTGATGCTTCTAGAGCAAAACAGGAACTTGGCTGGTTACCTGAATACGCTGACCTTACTACCATTATTCAGCATGCGTGGGCATGGGAAAAGAAACTAGCAAAGATGTAACCTAATGCTCTGTTTTTGCACTTAATATGGTGAAAAATAGTTGGCATTCGCCACTTGTGAGCTGTTTTATGTTGTTTTTTTGTCATTAGCCTTTCTCTATAAGGGCTAATTTTCTATCTTTTGCTTATTACATCGTGTTAAGCCCTTTAGTACGGCCCTGATTTAAGTGTAAGAAGTAGGAGCATCGTGCTCCCTTGGGTTAGCCAGAAGCGGCGCTTAAGCTCAGTTTTAGGAATCGATGATAATGAAAATTGCCGTTGCCGGTACGGGCTATGTGGGGCTTTCCAATGCCATGCTGTTGGCACAGCATCACGACGTGGTTGCGGTAGATATTGTGCCTGAAAAGGTTGAGTTACTGAATAATCGCCACTCTCCGATTGAAGACGCTGAAATAACAGCGTTCTTGCAGCGTGACGATCTGCGTTTTTCAGCCACGCTGGATGCTGAGCAGGCCTATGCGGATGCGCAGTTTGTTATTATCGCTACTCCTACCGATTACGACGCTCAAACCAATTATTTTAATACGCAAAGTGTTGAAGCAGTGATTGAGCAGGTGATGCGTATTAACCCCCAGGCCGTCATGGTGATTAAGTCCACGGTGCCCGTGGGTTACACCAAGGGGGCATCGGCGCGCTTTAATACGCAAAACCTTATTTTTTCGCCGGAGTTTTTGCGTGAAGGCAAAGCGCTTTATGACAACCTATATCCTTCCCGCATTATTGTGGGGGAGTGTTCCGAGCGTGGCGAAACCTTTGCTGCGCTTTTAAAGCAGGGGGCGGCGGCTGAGCATATTGAAGTATTACTGACTAACAGCACGGAAGCCGAGGCGATCAAGTTGTTTGCTAATACCTACCTTGCCATGAGGGTCGCGTACTTTAATGAGCTGGACAGCTATGCAGAATCCCAAGGGCTGGACACCAAGCAGATTATTCAGGGCGTTGGCCTGGACCCGCGTATAGGTAGCCACTACAACAACCCAAGCTTTGGCTATGGCGGTTACTGTCTGCCCAAGGATACTAAGCAACTGCTAGCGAACTACGCCGATGTGCCGAGTAACATGGTTCAGGCGATTGTAGATGCCAACCGTACGCGCAAAGATTTTATTGCGGAGTCGGTACTGCGTCGTAATCCTTCTGTGGTTGGTGTGTATCGCCTGATTATGAAAACAGGGTCGGATAACTTTCGCGCCAGTGCCATGCAGGGCGTGATGAAGCGCATTAAGGCGAAAGGTATAGAAGTGGTCGTTTATGAACCGGTATTACAAGAAGACAGGTTCTTCGGTTCAACCGTTATGCGTGATTTAGCGGCGTTTAAAGAGAAGTGCGATGTTATTTTAGCAAATCGCATGGTGCCAGAGCTTCAGGATGTTGAAGCCAAGGTATATACCCGCGACCTGTTTGGCAGCGATTAAGCGTATATCATGCGGAGTGGTTCAATCGTAGTGCGGTGTAAGCGAAGCGCACCCGCAGCGGCGGCCCGGCGCAAAGCAGCGCACCGCGCTGCCGGGGGTGGGGATGGTTACCAATACCCGGGCGGCTGGCGCCGCCTTTCGCGGGTGCCGCAGGCTCGTTCCTCGCCTTTGTTACCGCGCGCTACGATTTACTATATCGATGCTAAATGGTTCATGTAGTGCGGTGTGTTTGCTGTATCAATGCGGAG
Source organism: Halomonas sp. AOP22-C1-8 (assembly GCF_052378905.1). NCBI lineage: Bacteria > Pseudomonadati > Pseudomonadota > Gammaproteobacteria > Oceanospirillales > Halomonadaceae > Halomonas > Halomonas sp. AOP22-C1-8. The sequence continues at coordinate 4,958 of NZ_JBQSYD010000018.1, forward strand.
TGGTTCATGTAGTGCGGTGTAAGCGGAGCGCACCCGCAAAGCAGCGCATCGCGCTGCCGGGGCTGGTGTTGGTTGCCATGCCTAGGCAGCTGGCGCCGCCTCTCGCGGGTGCCGCAGGCTCGTTCCTCGCCCGCGTTACCGCACGCTACGATTTGCTATATCGGTGCGGAGTGGTTCATGTAGTGCGGTGTAAGCGAAGCGCACCCGCAAAAGCAGCGCACAGCGCTGCCGGAGTTGGGGATGGTTGTCCATGCATGGGCGGCAGTCGCCGCCTCTCGCGGGTGCCGCAGGCTCGTTCCTCGCCTGCGTTACCACGCGCTACGGTTTGCTGTATCGATGCGGAGTGGTTCATGTAGTGCGGTGTAAGCGAAGCGCACCCGCAAAGCAGCGCACCGCGCTGCCAAGGCTGGAGTTGTTTGCCCATGCATGGGCGGCTGACGCCGCCTTTCGCGGGTGCTGCAGGCTCGTTCCTCGCCCGTGTTACCGCGCGCTACGATTTGCTATATCGATGCGGAGTGGTTCATGTAGTGCGGTGTAAGCGAAGCGCACCCGCAGCGGCGGCCCGGCGCAAAGCAGCGCACCGCCGGGGTTGGTGTTGGGTACCATGTCCTGGCGCCTCACAATATATGGGTGACTTGGAACAGACCGTCATGTTTTGGCTGGCTCGGCAGAGCAACGATTAAGCTGATTAGGAAGATGTTTGTATGGAAGCGATCATAAATGCATTTTTTGACGAAATGCCCGATGCTAATGTTGCTAAAGAACGCGTAACCTTTGGTACTTCTGGCCACCGTGGCCGCGCAGGTGAGCGTACCTTTAACGCTGCGCATATTACTGCTATTACTCAAGCCGTGGTGGATTTTCGGCGTGAGGTGGGCTACCAAGGCCCGCTGTTTCTAGGCTTCGATACCCACGCGCTTTCCAGGCCAGCCTGGGAGCGTGCACTGCAGGTATTGGTCGCTAACGACGTACCGGTATTGATTGAAAAAGACCACGGCTATACCGCGACGCCGTTGGTTAGCCACGCCATTTTGCAACACAACACCTCCAACACAGCGTTGGCCGATGGTTTGATTATTACGCCGTCGCATAATCCGCCTGAAGATGGTGGTATTAAGTACAACCCCGCCCACGGTGGTCCGGCGGATACCGACGTGACATCGTGGATTGAGTTACGTGCCAACGCGTACCTGCTGCGCGAACTGGACGATGTGCCGCTTGTTTCTCTAGAAGAAGCACTTGCCCATGTGCAAGAGTACGATTTTACCGCTCATTATGTGGCAGGCCTGAACAGCGTTATCGACATGCAGGCTATTCAGCGGGCAGGCCTGCGCTTGGGGGCCGACCCGATGGGCGGCACTGCGCTGCCCGTATGGCAGGCGGTTGCAAAGCACTATGCGCTGACACTGGAGGTGGTCAATACCCAGGTGGATGCGTCCTTTGCGTTTATGCCGCCCGACCATGACGGTAAAACCCGTATGGATTGCTCAAGCTCGGCGGCAATGGCGAATCTGTTAACGGTGAAAGACCGCTTCGATATCGCCTTTGGCAACGACCCGGATGCCGACCGCCACGGTATTGTGGATGCCAATGGCTTGATGAACCCGAACCACTTTTTAGCGGTGTGTATTGATTACCTGATGACGCATCGGCCTGAGTGGGCGGCGTCGCTAAAAATTGGTAAGACGCTGGTATCATCTTCCATGATCGACCGGGTGGTGGCATCGCATAATCGTGAGCTTTATGAAGTACCGGTTGGATTTAAGTGGTTTGTCGAAGGCCTACATAAAGGGTGGTTGGCTTTTGGTGGCGAAGAAAGTGCTGGCGCCAGCCTGCTAACCCGCGATGGGGCAGCATGGTCAACCGATAAAGACGGTATTGCGCTGTGCTTGTTGGCAGCGGAGATCTTGGCCGTTACCGGAAAGACACCAAGCGTTTACTACCGCGAGTTGACCCAGCGCTTTGGTGAGCCTTGCTATAAACGGGTTGATACCGCTTGCACGCCTGAAGAAAAAGCGGCTTTCAAAAAGCTGAACAGTGACAGCGTGACGGCACAAACACTGGCAGGAGAGGCGATTACCGCTGTGCTGGTGACAGCGCCCGGTAATGGGGCGAGCATTGGGGGTATCAAGGTGGCCACCGAAAACGGCTGGTTCGCTGCACGCCCCAGCGGCACGGAATCGCTCTACAAGGTATATGCTGAAAGCTTCAAAGGCCCTGAGCATGTGGATGAGTTGATTGAAAGCGCTACTACGATGCTATCAAGCATTTTGTAGCGCATAGCGCTATAAGAGCGCCCTTAAGGCGGTTTGCGCCGCCCTTTGGTTAATAACTAAGTAATCGTAATGGACGCTGGCTTGGCAGTGGTTTCAACCCCTCTGTTGAGCTGGGTGGCTTTTATTTTCAAGGAAGAAATAATGGATCTATCTGCGTTATCTCGCACTGCGCACGCCTATACGCCGGTCAATGAACTCTATACCCATGCTGAGCAGTTGCAGGCGCAATCCTTGAGCGATCTTCTGGGCGGTGATTCTTCTTCTGCCCAGCAGCGGGCAAGTGCGTTAGCCTTTACATTTGGTACGCTGCATGTGGATTTCAGTAAACAGCGAATAACGCCACACACTCTTAAGCTGTTGGTGGCTTGGGCGTATAACGCGGGTGTTGAAGCAAAGCGTTCAGCCTTATTTGCAGGTAAAAAGGTGAATATCTCTGAACGTCGTGCAGCGCTGCATATGGCGGCCCGCTGGCCAAGCGCCAAAACGCCACCTGGCGGTATGGAGTCAGCGGTCACTTTCTGCCAGCAGCAGCACGCTCGCTTGGCTGATATGGTGGCATGTGTCCATGAGGGGCGATGGTTTGGCGCAACGGGCCAGACTATTACGGATGTGGTACATATTGGTGTAGGTGGCTCGGATTTAGGCCCAAAATTGATCAGTGAAGCGTTAGCTGACCGACCAAGCCACGAAAAAGTAAGCGTCCACTATGTTTCAACCATGGATGGTACTCAACTGCTACCGCTGATGGAGCGGCTAAATCCTGCAACCACACTGTTGGTGCTTGCCTCGAAGTCATTCACGACGACAGATACCCAGTTCAATGTACGCACAGCGCTTGCCTGGCTCAGCGAAGCATTGGAAATCGATGTAGCCACGATTCGTCGTTATCAGCTAATTGGCGTTTCAGGCAAACCAGAAAAGATGACAGCGTTTGGTATCCCTGAAGCACATCAGCTGGTGCTTAAAGAGTGGATTGGCGGACGTTTTTCACTATGGTCACCCATTGGAGTCAGTCTCGCCCTACAGCTAGGTATGGAGCAGTTTAATACACTCTTGGCGGGTGCCCATGCGATGGATCAGCACTTTCTGGATGCGCCACTTGACGAAAATTTACCTGCTTTGCTTGCGCTAGTGGGTGCTTGGAACTCTCAGTTTCTGAATATACCGACGCATGCGGTGCTGTCTTATGATGGTCGGTTGAAAAGTTTATCCGCTTATTTACAGCAGCTTGAGATGGAGTCTAATGGTAAGAGCGTTGGTTTGGATGGCCGCTCTGTTAACCACGCCACGTGTCCGATCCTTTGGGGTGATGTGGGGCCTAACGCACAGCATGCCTTTTATCAGTTGCTGCACCAGGGCGGACATACGGTGAGTGCTGATTTCGTGGCAGTTACCAAGCGTGATGAAATGGCAACCGGCGAGGTAAGCAGGGCGCTATGTGCACAGGAACAGCTAACGCTTGCAAACTGCTTGGCACAATCGCAGCTTTTCGCATTGGGCGATGATGCTATTCCGCCATCGTTGCGTGGCCACTTGGCACAGGGCTATCGTGGGAACCATCCTAATTCGCTCATACTGATAAAAGAGTTGGATGCATGGAGCTTGGGAGCGTTACTGGCACTTTATGAACACAAGGTGTTTGTACAATCAGTGCTTTGGAACCTGAACCCTTTTGATCAGCCCGGGGTAGAGCTTGGCAAGCAATTGGCGACGAGTCTCTATGAAATGCTTGCAGGTATGTCTCCCGAACATAACAATGTGAAAGACCCCGGTACACAACAGCTGCTGTGTAAGATTAATGAGTGGCGCCAGTAATATTATGAAACAAGGAAATCAGTAATGAGCCAGGTGCGCAAAGCGATTATCCCCGTCGCCGGTTTTGGTACGCGGTTGTTGCCCATAAGTAAGGCAATTCCTAAGGAAATGGTGCCCGTTGTGGATCGCCCCTTAATTCAGCACGTCATAGAGGAAGCATTGGCAGCTGGCATTAATGAAATTATCCTGGTGACACGTTCAGGTAAATCGGCGATTGAAGACCACTTTGATGCCCATGTTGAGCTTGAGGACGCACTGGCCAGTAAGGGGAAAGATGCATTGCTGGCAACGCTTGCAGCCATTGCCCCGCCAGAGCTTAAAATTACCAGCGTGCGCCAGGCAAACGCCAAGGGCTTGGGACATGCGGTTTTTTGTGCCGCGCATTTACTGGGTAAGGATGAGCCGTTTGCGGTTATCCTTCCGGATGTGTTGGTAAAGCCCCAGCCAAGTAGTAATACCTGTGATTTGGGTCGTATGGTGGAGCTTTGGGGTGCCAGCAACGCCGGGCAAATTATGGTGGAAGCCGTGCCCCAGGAAGACGTTGATCGTTATGGTATTGTTGACTGCGATGAGCCCAGTGCCGGTGAAAGCGCGGATATGCGTGGCGTGGTCGAGAAACCCAAGCCCGAAGACGCGCCTTCACGGTTGTCGGTCATTGGCCGGTACATTCTGCCGTATCGGATTATGGAGCTTTTACGCGACCAGCCGCCTGGCGCTGGTAATGAAATTCAGTTGACGGATGCCATTGATCGCTTAATGCAGGAAGGCCAGCAGGTCCAGGCGTTCCGAATGCAAGGGCGCACCTTCGATTGCGGCCATATTGAAGGCTGGCTGCAAGCGAATAACACGCTTGCCCGTGAAGCGGGCTATAGCCTGTAAGTTAGCACGCCTATATGTTTGCATCGTAAGCCGCCATTTTTGGCGGCTTTTATGTTTTAGGGTGCGGGTTAAAACGATGTAGCAGACAAGGGGGCGGTATGAATGAATTGTTAACAGAAGTATGTGCGATTGCTCGTGAGGCGGGCGATGCTATTTTACGTGTTTACGCTCAACCGTTCGATGTAGCGATTAAAGCGGATAACAGCCCCGTCACCGCCGCCGATAACGCGGCAAACCAGATTATTTTAGACAAGCTGAAAGCGCTTCCAGAGCGGATCCCCATTCTTTCAGAAGAAGGGGACGAGGTGTTCACCGGGCCGGATGCCTGCGGGCGCTATTGGCTGGTGGACCCGTTGGATGGCACGAAAGAGTTTGTAAAGCGTAATGATGAGTTCACGGTGAATATCGCCCTCATCGAGAACGGCAAGCCTGTATTGGGCGTTGTGCTGGCACCGGTATTCAACGTGGCGTATATCGCAGCTAACGGTGTAGGGGCGTTTAAGATTGATAAGTACGGGCAGCGAGTCGCTATTCATGTTTCCGGTAGGCCAAAAGAAGGTACCCCGTGGCGCGTAATGGGGAGTCGTTCCCATGCCAGCCCCTATCTGGAAGATTGGTTAAAGCAGCTAGGCCCCCACGAGACAAGGCCCATGGGCAGCTCGTTGAAATTTGGCATCATCGCCGAAGGCAGTGCCGATGTATATCCACGCCTCGGCCCCACCAGCCTATGGGACACCGCCGCCGCTCAAGCGGTCGTCGAACAAGCGGGTGGACGAGTAGTAACCCTGGACGGCACCCCGCTTTGTTATGCCAACCCCAACGAAACCCTCAACCCGGATTTTGTTGTTTGGGGGTATTAGCGAGAAAAACGCCGCCACCACGTAAATGATGCATAGAGGCGTGGTTTAACCATCGGGCGCGGTAATTCATCCTGTCTCGATGTGACGCAACCGTAGTGCGGTGTAAGCGAAGCGCACCCGCAAAGCAGCGCACCGGCGCTGCCGGGGTTGGGTGCGGTTCCAGCTAGGGCAGCACATCCGGGCGGCTGGCGCCGCCTTCCGCGGGTGCCGCCGGCTCGTTCCTCGCCCGCGTTACCGCGCGCTACGATTCAACGCATATCGATGCGGAGTGCTTCAATCGTAGTGCGGTGTAAGCGAAGCGCACCCGCAGCGGCGGCCCGGCGCAAAGCAGCGCACCGCGCTGCCGGGGTTGGGTGCGGTTCCAGGCCTGGGTGGCACATCCGGGCGGCTGGCGCCGCCTTTCGCGGGTGCCGCAGGCTCGTTCCTCGCCTGCGTTACCGCGCGCTACGATTTGCTATATTGGTACGGAGAGGTTCATGTAGTGCGGTGTAAGCGAAGCGCACCCGCAAAAGCAGCGCACCGCGCTGCCGGGGTTGGGTGCGGCAATAGATACTACTCACAGGCTGTTATTCCCAGTCCATTGTGGAAACGTCGGGAGTGCGTTCTGAACCCCAGTCGCTTTCGTACCACCCTTTTTTTACGTATTGATGGAAGCTTGACCACTTCCAATCGCGAGGTGCTTTGCTCCAGCCGTGTTTCACCGGGTTGTAGTGAATGTAATCAATATGCCGCTGCCAGTCGTTTTCGTCCCGAATAACGTGCTCCCAAAAACCTCGTTGCCAAGTGTTTGGGTTGCCGGGGGGAAGGAGGAAATCTTTCGATGCATACTTTTTGATATCTCTCCAACGAGAAGAGTAATCAGAATCATCTTCCGGGAGGGTCCAAAGGCAGTGGAGGTGATCGGGGAGAAGTACAAACGCCTCCATCACGAAAGGTTGCTCCTCGCGCACTCGACGAAAAGCTCTCCCAAGCGCATTAATATTGAGTTGATCGGCGAGCAGCAGCTGGCGTGAATGGGTCACGACCGTAAAGAAATAGCTGCCTCCGGGCACGTAGGCTCGCCGATAGATTGCCATTACTGCCTTCCTTTAAAATATTATAAATATTACGAAGTAAGGTTAATGGCTTATGAGGTGTATGTCATCTTGAGAGCACTTTGCTCGCGGGTGCGCTAACGCTTACGCCACATTACAAGGTTTGAATGTAGTGCGCGGCAGGGCTTTGGGCGCGCCCGCGATGGTGCCAAAAGGCGGTTGGAGCGTTATTAACGATGGTGCTGCTGTTCGCGTTCGGGCTGCCACAAGATGGCGTCGATACGCAGGCGGACTTCGGAGTTATTGGGTAAAGGCCAATCAATAATATCGCCTACTTTAAGGCCGATAAGGCCCGCGCCAATGGGTGCCATTACCGAAATGCCGTCCTCAACCGTGCTGAGTGCATGGGGGTAAACCAGTGTACGCACCATTTGGCGCCCACGGGTTAAGTCAGTGAAGCGGATTTGGCTGTTCATGCTGACCACGTTGTCGGGGATTTCCTGGGGATCAATCACTTCCCCGCGGGATAGCTCTTCCTCAAGCAGTGTGGCCACGGCAAGCTCTTTATCCGTAGCGTTATCAATCAAGCGCTGCAAGCGCTCTGCATCAAGACGGTTAATAGTAATGGGAGGACGTTGTCCCATGGTCACTCTCCTTGGAAAGCATTGAAATCAATCGGATACTTTTATTTAACAGTAAATAAACGATTTTATAGCTGTCAATAAAAACAGTCCTCCCTGAAAAGGGAGGACTGTTTGCCATGACCAGTGTAAGCGATCTAGCAGAGGAAGGCGATTACATTACTCCTTGCTCAATCATGGCATCCGCCACCTTTCTGAACCCGGCAATATTAGCGCCCAGTACCAGGTTGGTGGGGTCGCCAAACTCTTCCGCCGTGGTGGCGCACTGTTGGAAAATATTGGCCATTATCTCTTTGAGTTTTTGGTCAACTTTTTCCAAGGGCCACTGCTCCATGCTGCTGTTCTGCGCCATCTCCAGCTGGCTTGTCGCCACGCCGCCGGCATTAGCGGCTTTACCTGGGCCATAGGCAATTTTAGCGGCCAGGAAGCAGTCAACAGCCTCGGTGGTCGAAGGCATGTTGGCGCCTTCGCTCACACAGGTAACCTGATTGGCGAGAAGCGTTTTGGCATCAAGCTCGGTTAGCTCGTTTTGGGTGGCACAGGGGAAAGCGGCGTCTGCCTGAATGTGCCAAACCGCATGCCCACCTTGCGGATAATCCCGTGCGCTAATGTAGTGCGCGTCAGGGTGCTCGCTTAGGTACTCTTCAAGCGATACCCGTTTAACTTCTTTAAGCTGCTTAAGAAGCCCAAGGTCGATGCCCTTTGGATCGTGGACTGTGCCGCGTGAGTCGCTACAGGTGATGGGGGTGGCGCCCAGCTCATACAGTTTTTCGATGGTGTAAATGGATACGTTCCCCGCGCCAGATACCAGGCAGGTTTTGCCTTCCAGGGTCTCGCCGCGGGCCGCCAGCATGTTTTGCGCGAAATAAACAGCGCCGTATCCAGTGGCTTCCTTACGCCCGAGCGAACCGCCCCAGTTTAGGCCTTTGCCGGTTAATACGCCTTCATAGCGACCTGTCAGGCGTTTGTACTGCCCATACATATAGCCAATTTCACGCGCGCCAACCCCAATGTCGCCAGCTGGCACATCGCGAGTAGGACCGATGTGGCGGTAAAGCTCTGACATGAAGGCTTGGCAAAAGCGCATGATTTCGTTGTCTGACTTGCCTTTGGGATCGAAGTCAGAGCCGCCCTTGCCGCCGCCGATAGGCAGTCCGGTTAAGGCGTTTTTGAAAATTTGCTCAAACCCTAAAAACTTGATGGTGCCTGCCGTAACGCTTGGGTGAAAGCGTAAGCCGCCTTTGTAGGGCCCAAGGGCTGAGTTGAACTGAATACGATAGCCTTTGTTGACCTGTACGCGGCCAGCATCATCTAACCAGCAAACGCGGAACATGATTTGGCGCTCTGGTTCGACCATACGTTCAATAATGCTGTGCTGTAGGTAGTGCGGCTGGCGCTCAAACAGAGGGCGCAAGCACTCTAATACTTCTTCTGCCGCTTGATAAAATTCAACCTGAGCGGGGCTGCTAAGCTTTAAACGGGACAGCGTATCGTGAACGTAGGGCATGAAAAAATACCATGTGTAATTACTAAAGACGTTGTTAGCTGGTCAGCTATTTGAGGGACATTAAACGAGGGATGCGCTTTCTTGCATACCCTATGTCGTTTCGGAATGAGTAAAAAAATAGTGGAATTTAGACCAAAGTCGCAGTGTTTTGCTTAGAAAAGCAGAATGTTAACAAAGTCAGTTAAACGGTATTTAAACGTAATGCGGTGCATATCGCCAGCCATCATCGCCATGTTGGTGAGGCTCAATCGTAGTGCGGTGTAAGCGAAGCGCACCCGCAGCGGCGGCCCGGCGCAAAGCAGCGCTCCGCGCTGCCGGGGTTAGGGTTGGGTGCGGCTCCAGGCCAAGGCGGCGCATCCGGGCGGCTGGCGCCGCCTTTCGCGGGTGCCGCAGGCTCGTTCCTCGCCTGCGTTACCACGCGCTACAATTCTGCGCATATCAATGCGGAGTGCTTCAACCGTAGTGCGCGGTAAGCGAAGCGCACCCGCAGCGGCGGCCCGGCGCAAAAGCAGCGCACCGCGCTGCCGGGGTTGGTGTTGGGTGCGGCTCCGGGCCAAGGCGGCGCATCCGGGCGGCTGGCGCCGCCTTTCGCGGGTGCCGCAGGCTCGTTCCTCGCCTGCGTTACCACGCGCTACAATTCTGCGTATGTCGATGCAGAGTGCTGTAACCGTAGTGTGGTGTAAGCGAAGCGCACCCGCAGCGGCGGCCCGGCGCAAAGCAGCGCCCCGCGCTGCCGGGGTTGGGTACGGTTCCAGGCTTGGGCGGCACACCCGGGCGGCTGGCGCCGCCTTTCGCGGGTGCCGTAGGCTCGTTCCTCGCCTGCGTTACCACGCGCTACAATTCTGCGTATATCAATGCAGAGTGCTGTAACCGTAGTGCGGTGTAAGCGAAGCGCACCCGCAAAGCAGCGCCCCGCGCTGCCGGGGTCGGGGGCGGCTCCAGGCCAAGGCGGCACATCCGGGCGGCTGGCGCCGCCTTTCGCGGGTGCCGCAGGCTCGTTCCTCGCCTGCGTTACCGCGCGCTACAATTGCCATGTTGGTGTGGCGTCGGGCGCGGTAATGGCGTTTACCGGCGCTATACGGGCAGGACGGCGCCGTCTGTGCGGGGTTCGGTGCCGCCCTGGAGTGTGCCGGTGGCGGCATTGCGTAGGATGATTTGCCCGCGGCCAAAGGTCAGCGCATCGTTCGTCCTGACAATGTGATGCCCGCGCCGTTCTAATGCTTGGGCGAGGTAATCGGGGAAGCCGGGTTCTACCTCAAGGGTTTTGCCTGCTACCCATTTCCAGCGCGGTAGGTCCAGTGCCGCCTGTGGGTTGAGCCTGTCTTCCAGCAGGCTGGTAACTACCTGTACATGGCCTTGCGGCTGCATGTAACCGCCCATAACGCCGAAGGGGCCGACCGCTTGATTATCCTTGGTGATAAAGCCGGGGATAATGGTGTGGTAGGTGCGCTTGCCGGGGCGCAATACGTTGGCGTCTTCTTCGTTAAGCGAGAATGACCAGCCCCGGTTTTGCAGGCTGATACCGGTGCCAGGCACGACAATACCTGAACCGAAGCCTTCAAAGTTGCTTTGGATAAACGAGACCATATTGCCTTCGTCATCCGCTGTTGCGAGGTACACCGTGCCGCCCAGAAGTGGATTGCCGTGTACGGGGTCAATGGCTTCGTTTCCGATCAACTTACTGCGCTGTGCCAAGTAGGCCGGTGAGAGCATCTGTTCGACGCTTGGCGCCATATCCTCACGCTCGGTGATATAACGCAGCCCGTCCACATAGCCCAGCTTGGTCGCTTCGATGCGGCGATGCAGCGATTCAACCGCATCGCGTGGCTCATCGCCCAGTGCTTCCAGCATGCCGAGTGCTTGTAGCGCGATTAAACCGCAGCCGTTGGGCGGGATTTCCCAGATATCATGACCGCGATAGCGAGTGCTAATAGGGTCAACCCATTCAGGCGTGAAGGCTGCAAGGTCTTCCTTGCGTAGAAAGCCACCATACTGGCGCGAAAAATCATCCATGGCATCGGCTAGCTCGCCTTCGTAGAACGCATTGGCACCGCTTTCAGCTATCGCGCGTAGCGTGTTGGCCATGTCGGGTGAATGCCAAATGTCGCCCGCTTTTGGGGGCATGGCCGTGTGGTGCAAAGTGTTCAAACCAGGGGGCAAGCTCTGGGCGGTTGTACTGCTTATAACGGGTGAAGGCTTTTTGCCATAGCTGACTCACCACGGGAGAAACCGCAAAGCCCTCTTCGGCCAGGGTGATCGCCGGGGCCAGCAGTGTCGCAAGGGGAAGCGTGCCAAAGCGCTCAGAAAGCGTGGCCCAGGCAGCGGGGGCGCCGGGTACGGTCACTGGGGTTAGTCCGTGGGCGGGCATTGCATCCAGGCCAAGCTCTCGCACGGCATCAATACTAATCCCCATTGGGGCTCTGCCGCTGGCATTCAGGCCGTGTAATGTATCCTTCACCCACACCAGGGCAAATGCATCGCTGCCAATACCGTTGGAGGTGGGTTCAACCACGGTAAGTGCGGCGGCTGTCGCAATAGCCGCGTCAATCGCGTTGCCGCCATTACGCAGAATATCGGCACCCACTTGGGCGGCAAGCGTTTGGGAGGTGGCGACCATGCCGCGCTTACCCAACGTCACCATACGTCGGGAGGCGGCCGGGTAGTGATGAGGATCGAGGTTCATTGGATTATCCTTGTGCGATATGCCAAGCAGGCCACTGTAGGGCTCAACATTAGCAGGATAATCTTATGAACGTCTTCTGACAGCCCTGATTACGCATCAGGCGAAGCGGGTCGCAGCGAACCGTTGGGGGCTCACCTTTCAGGGCTTACGCAACAGTTCAATCGGCACGTTAAGATGTTGCGGGCGCTGGAGTACATTCAGCAACACAATGGCGCGCTCTTCGCCCTTGCAGCGTTCGAATATAGCGTCAAGATCTTTAAAGGGGCCGTCAGTAATGGTGACTTTTTCGCCCGCGCAGAAATAGGTATGGCTCCCTTCTAAGCGGTGAGGTTGGGCGCGAAGCGTCTCCACCAGTGTATTGGGCACGCTAATGGGCGTATTGCCAAACGTAAGCAGGCGTAATACACCACGGGTAGAGCGAATAGGGCGCCAATTGCTGACAATCTGGTCTAAACGAATAAACAGGTAATAGGGAAATAGCGGTTCGCTCACCGTGACAAGCTTGCCTTGGCGCCTGCGCTGTACATTCAGTACCGGATGAAACACCTCATACCCCTGGTTAGTGAGGTGTTCGGCCGCGCGGAATGATTCGCTGCCTTTGCACTGAATAACGTACCAGTTGGGCAGGGCGCGCTCTTCAATGGTGGCCTCGGAAGTGGTTAGCTCTAGGTCAGTGGGTTCCATGCCGTTAGCTCTGTGCCTGGGCGAGCAGTGTAGCGAGCGCTTCCAGGGTTTGGTCGATATGCGCCTGGGTATGATCATAAGCAAGGAAAAAGCGTAGCCGGGCGCTCTTTTCCGGTACGGCTGGGTAAAGGATCGGCTGAACATTGATGTGGTGCTGTTCAAGCAGCGTGTGGGAGAGGTGTGCTGCCAACGGTGAACTGCCCACAATGATGGGAACAACAGCGGCGCCGATGCTGTGCCCGGTATCCATGCCGTGCTTTTTGGCTTGCTGCAGGAAGTAGCGCGAGATCGAGTGGAGTTTTTCCACCCGTTCAGGCTCTTGCTGCATAAGCGCTAGCACTTTGAGAGAGGGGGCGGCGACCTGGGCAGGCATTCCCACGCTGTACAAGAAACCGGGCGCAAAGTAGCGCAGCGTTTCAACCAGCGCTTTAGTGCCCGCAATGTACCCGCCGCAGCCGGAGAGCGTTTTGCTCATCGTGCCCATCCAGATATCCACATCACGTGGGTCGATGGCAAAGTACTCATGAAGCCCTAAGCCGTTATGACCCATAACGCCGAAGGAGTGCGCTTCATCAACCATCAGCCATACCTGGTGCCGCTTTTTGAGCTCGATAAAGCGAGGCAGATCAGGAATGTCGCCATCCATGCTGTAAAGCCCTTCGATGACGACAATCACCCGTTCAAATTGATGCCGATGACGGCTAAGCAAGGTATCGAGGGCATCAGGGTCGTTATGGGAAAACGACATGCGTTTGGCGCCGGAAAGCTGCGCGCCAACCAGTGAGCTGTTGTGAATATACTCGTCATGTAGCACGAGGTCTTTAGGCCCAAGCAGATAGCCAAGCGTTGATACGTTAGTGGCATGCCCGCTCACAAACGCGACCGCATCATCGACCTGGTACGCCTTGGCAATGGCGTGTTCCAGTTCCCGATGAATAGGGCGCTCACCAGAAACGACTCGGCTGGCCGATACGGAACTGCCGTAACGCGTCACTGCCTCGCAAGCGGCTTGGTTAACGCGCGGGTCACCCGAATAGCCAAGGTAGTTGTAGCTGGCGAAGTTGATGCACGGTTGCCCCTGAATAACGCTGGTTGCTCCGGCAATGCCTTCGTGCACCTTAAAGAAGGGGTCTTTTAACCCCAACTGTTCAGCGCCCTGGCGCAGCATGGCAAGCTGCTGGTAGCCTGGGTGGGCATCAAACCGCGTAAAGCGCTCGGGCACCGGGCTGGTTGAGTCGTTGCCCGGTGAGGAGCTGGCAGCGTTGGCCGTTGCGTGTGGCATCGTACGTGGCGTCGTACGTTTACGTGCTTGTTCCAACAGCTGCCGTTTTAAATCAGAGCGCTTGGCGGTCATGGTGTCTCGGTTGTCGATGATGTTGATGCAGGCTCAGTGAAGCCGTCTGCCCCGTGGCGAGCGGCCAGAGAGGCTAACGCATCTTGCGGTGCTTCTTCAACATCGTCGTCATGCTGATGGAGCTTTTGAATCAGCACACCCGCCAGCTTGTTAAGTGTTGAGGCTTCGCTAAGTATCATTACCGGCACCTGAACACCCAAGCGGTTCTCGATTGCTGTCATCAGCTCGACTCCCATCAGCGAGTCAAAACCCATGTCGTAGACCGAGCGGTTAACGTCAATCTTTTCCTCTTCAATTAACAGGATGCTGGCAAGTTCTGCTCGAAGCAGCTCTGTGACCGTACTATGCAACTCTTCTGGGGAAAGGTCGGCAAGCAGAGCGCTGATATCGTCATCGGTATCGTTGCTGCTGTCGTCATCGCTGGCACGGGCAATCTCGTTAAAGCGTGGCGCATTGGCGGTCGGCAAGAAGCGGGCGAGCGCTCCCCATTCAAGTTCCAGCACGCCAAGGCTGGGGCCGGGTGATACCAGCATCTGCTCAAGCACGTTAAGCGCGTCATCTGAACGAAGGGCAGAACCGCCTAAACGCTCTTGCAGTGCGTCACGCGTGCGAGAGTTGCGCGCCAGGAAACCGACATCTTCAATAGCACCCCAGCGTACACATGTGGCGGGAAGACCGGCAGCACGACGATTAGCGGCAAACGCTTCGAGCCAATGGTTGGCAGCCACGTAATTGGCCTGACCTGGGTTGCCAAATAGCGTGGTCGCTGACGAGTAGAGGATAAAGAAGTCCAAGTGCTCATTACGCGTTAGCGCATCCAGGTGGCGAGCACCCTCTATTTTGGGCGCTAGCACCTTTTGAATGCGCTCGGCGTCCAGGTTACGAATCAAGCTGTCATCTATTACCGTGGCGGCATGTACGATACCGCGCAGCGGGCCCAGCTCATCCTTGGCGCGTGCTAACACGCTGGTCAGTGCATCGCGGTTGGTAATGTCGCAGGCTGCGGCCATTACCTTTACGCCTTGAGCATTAAAATCCGCAATAGCAGCTTGTGCTTCCTCGCTGGCCGGGCCGCTGCGGCTAAGCAGAATCAGTTGGCGAGCGCCTTTGCTTACCAGCCATTGGGCGGTTTTAAGGCCGAACCCGCCCAAGCCGCCGGTCACCAGGTAGCTGCCATCGTTTGATAGGCTCAGCGTTTCACGGCCTAGCGCTTCGTTCCTGGGCGGCGCAATAGGCTGCTCATAGGTAACGACGACTTTGCCGATCTGGCGCGCTTGCTGCATATAGCGGAAAGCATCGATGACCTGGCTATGGCTGAACGCGGTAAACGGTAGCGGGCTGAGGGTGCCGTCGTTAAACAGCGCCATCATTTCCCCGAACAACCGCTGGGTCAGCGCAGGCTGTACTTTCATTAGCTGATCAGAGTCGATACCGAAATAGCTTAAGTTATTGCGGAAAGGGCGCAGGCCAATGTGGGTATTCTCGTAGAAATCGCGTTTACCCAGTTCCAGGAATCGACCAAAGGGGCGCAGGGCGCGCAGGTTTTGGTTGATGGCTTCCCCGGCAAGTGAGTTCAGTACGATATCGACACCTTCGCCCTGAGTGTCTTCAAGAATTTCTTCAGCAAAGGTGAGTGAGCGGGAATCATAAAGGTGCTCCACGCCCATTAGTCGTAAAAAGTCGCGCTTCTCTTCCGAGCCCACCGTGGCGTAAATTTCCGCGCCAAGCCATTGGGCAATTTGCAGCGCGGCAATACCGACACCACCGGCTGCGCCATGAATCAAGACCTTTTCACCTGGCTCCAGGCGTGCCAAGTGTTTAAGCGCGTAGTACACGGTAAAAAACGTGGTCGGGATGGTGGCAGCGGCGGCGTAACTCACGCCTTCTGGAAGAGGCGCTATCGCGTGCTGGCTAGCAATCAGCCGGTCACTAAAACTGGCTGGCCCAAAGCCGACGATGGCTTGCCCTGGGGCGACGTGAGTAACGTTGTCGCCCACGGCAATAACTTCACCAGAGAACTCAAGACCCAGTGTGGGCCCCGCAAAGCCGTTCTCGATCGCTTCGTCAGAAAGCAGGCCGAGCGTGTACATCACGTCACGGAAGTTAAGCCCGGTAGCTTTTACCTTGACCTCAACCTCATCGGCCTTAAGCGCAGGTAACGCTCGTGGGCGCCACTGTAACTGGCGCAACTGCCCGGGTAGCGCAAAGCCGAGGGTCATTGCTTGACGGGCAGGCGTGTTAACGGTTTGTTGAGGTGTTGGTGCAGGCAAGGTGCGCAAGCGGGTGGCAAAGCGTTCACCGCCTGCATGGATGACGACTTCGTTTTCGCTGTCCGCGATAGTCAGCGATGCAGCCCATGTACTTAACGCTGCATCACTAACCTCATGGGGGATATCCAGCAGGCTGGCCGTATGCCCCACGGCTTCATTGGCAAGCGAGCGGCCAAAGCCCCAAAGTGCGGCATCATCGGGTACGTTGTCGTGTGTTTGCAGTGTTTGTTGAGTGTGCCAAAGCAGGCTAACACCTTGAGTGGTAAGCCATAGCGTTGCCGAGGTGAGTTTGGCCGCTTCCAGCGCCAGGCTCCACTGCTGGGCACGATAGCAACGCAAGGTTTGCACGCTGGTGTCGCTACCGCCCAGGTCGCGCAGGTCAATCACATTCAACGTTTGAGCAGCATCGCCCCATTCGCCGAGTGCATGTTGCAATAGCGTATCGGGTGCGTCGTCGCTTTGCTCAACCCGTACCTTGGCCTGGTGTGTGGTAAGTGCTTTAGCCAAGCGCGCCGCAAGCGCCTCGTTGGTCGGGTCGGTGATGATTAACTGGCAAGGCGTGTTGGCAAGGCTTTCATCCGCCTGAGAAGTGACGGATGCCAGTGGCAGCTGGGCATGCAGCAGGTAAGCGCCCGCCGAGCTCTCTTCAAGCTCGATAGGGGCTGAAACCATAAAGCCTTGGGCACTTAGCCAATCGCTTAGTGTGCTGTGTTCTAGCGCTGCCTGGTCGATGCCTGGCGTTGCCAGCACGTCGTCTAGCCACTGGCTGGGGGCTATACCCATCACCATAAGGTGGGCGCCAGGAGCCAACTGGGCAGGCAAGGCTTCAATCAGCTGGCGCGTGCGAGCAGGTTGGGTGGCATCGCTGCTGATGAAGGCGAGCTGGGCTTTTTCTGCGTTTGCTAACGTGTGTGGCGCATCATCCAGCGACTGCACATCAATAAGCGGGTAGCGCTCTTGCAGCTGTTCAGCCTGGTGACGTGCGCTGTCATGTGTGGTAATCACTCGGTAATGGTGATTGCCTGCCTGGCCCGCATTGGCTAGCTGTTCCAGCAGTCGCTGGCCCAGCGCAGGCGCGCAGGGGCCCGCTTCAAGCAGTTGCAGGCGCTCGCCTTGGCCCAATAGGGAAAGTGAGGCTTCGATCAGGCTGCCAAGCTCAGTGGCAAGCGCTTGCCAACCGCATTCGCCGATCAGTACACGGTTTAGCCTTGCCATTAGCTCAGTGGTAATGCCCAGTGTCTCAAGCGATGTCGTGCCGTTGAGTAGTGCATCACGGTGCAAGCCCAAGCGGCCCACCAGATGAATCGGTGCAAAATAGTCGGGGTAATCCTGCACCAGCAGTTGCCAGATAGCCTCGGGCGCCAGTGCTTCCTCGTCGCCTTCAATGGCATAGCCATGCTGGGTAAATGCTTCGCTTAGGCTATCGAGTAACGGAGCGACTTCCTGGGCGTAGCGTTGACCGGTATATGACGCGTAGTGGCTGCTTAGTTGTGCCAAACGGTTGAGGGCGTCGGCCGCCAAGGGCAGTGGCTTGGCGTCAAGCGGCGCTGGGGTAAGCTCAACATCCAGATAGCTAAACGATTGATGATGCGCGCGGTTCAAACGAATCGCCTTGAAGCGTGTTTGGCTCAGCACGGCCACGGCGTTTCCACTCGCATCGTACAGTTCAAAATCTGCGGTAAACGAGTGGGGCGCGCGTTTGCCCATCACGGCGCGAGCCAGTACCGGCACACCCGCTTCGAGGTTGACCTGTATACGACCAACCCGAACGGGCACAAACGCAAGCTGTGCGGCAAATTCACTGTGCTGCGCTAGCAAGGGGATAAACATCTGGAAGGCGCTATCCAGAATGCCGGGATGAAGGTGAAGCGTCGCTAGCTGTGCCTGCACGTTACTGGATAAATCGATGGCGCCGATGACGGCGTTATCTTCGATCCATCCGTGGCTAATTGCCTGGAAGGCAGGCCCATAGTGCAGGCCGATGCGCTCGGCCATTTGCAGGTGTTCCGTTAGCGTGTAGTCCGGTGCGCGCGAAGGCAGTTTAGGTGCCCGACGGTTGAGCAGAAAGCCACGGCTTTCGTGCATATTGCGCGCTACCGCGTTTAACTGCCATTCGTGACCATTGGCTGGTTCACGGGAGTGAATGGCGATGCGGCCATCTTCCGAATTGAGCGCTAAGCGCAGAGCACGACCATTAGGCCCATCCAGCAGGAGGGGGGCACGAATTTCCAGCTCTTCGATATCCAAAAGTGGGGTATCTTTTTGCTGTAATGCGGCGGCTAGGGTTAGCTCAACAAACCCGGCACCGGGGAACACCGCGCCTTCACCCACCACGTGATCGGCAAGCCAAGGCTGACGTTTAATGTCCAACTGGCTTTCCCAGGTGTGCTCTTGCTGCGCCAGCGGGTAGCCCAGTAGAGGATGCTGGTAATAGCGTGAAAGTAGTCCTTGGCTGTCTTGTGTGCTGTTGACCCAGTGCCGCGTGCGTTGCCATGGGTAGCGGGGCAGTAAGGTACGTTGGCCTTCCACGGGGAACACATGACGCATATCAAATGAGAGCCCGCTCAACAGTAACTGGCCAACGCTTTGCAGCAGTTGTTCAAGACCAGGCTTGTGCCGCTCAATGGTGCCAATTGCCAGCCCTTTACGCTCTTGCTGGCGTAGTGTTTCATTGAGGTAGCGGCGCAAAATGGGATGCGCGCCAACTTCTACAAATACGTTATAACCCTGTTGTATCAGCGCGGTGGCTGCGTTATCAAACAGGACCGGTTCGCGGATGTTTTTCCACCAATACGTGGCGTCAAGCTCAGTGCCCAGGCTAAGTTCACCGGTAACCGTTGAGTAGTAGGGCAGCTGTGTTTTGCAAGGGGTAATGTCGGCCAGGGCATCAATAACCCCCTGCTGGATGCTATCCATGGCGGGGCTATGGAAGGCGTAGTCCAGCGGTAGGCGCTTAGCGAAAGTGCCTTGTTCACTTAACGCGGCTTCAAGCTCGGCCAGTTGATCGCGGTTACCTGCCAGCGTGATGCCTTTAGGGCTGTTAATACCCGCGAGGCAAACCTGGTCAAATTCTGGCTTGGCAAGCCATGGCGCTATGTCTTCGGCGCTCATGGCGACGGCGCTCATTTCGCCCTTGCCACGGGTTTTGCCTTGATAAAAACTGCGGAAATAAATGACCTTGACGGCGTCTTCAAGACTGAGTGCGCCTGCAGCCCAGGCGGCAGCGACTTCCCCGACACTATGCCCAAACACAGCGGTAGGCATGATGCCCTGCGCTTTTAGCCATTCTGTTAGCGCGACCTGTAGAGCAAACAGGGCTGGCTGAGCGATTTCGGTAAGCTCGAAGCGGTTCTCTCCGTTCTGCCCCTCAAGCTCAGCACGTAGCGAGAAATCGCCGTGCTGCTGAAACAGGCTGTCCACGCGGTCAATAGCGTCGGCAAAAACGGGGGCTGTATTGAGCAGTTCACGGCCCATGGTTTCCCACTGGCAGCCATTGCCGTCATAAACAAATACCGGGCCACGCGCATTGGGCAGTCGTTCCAGCGTGATCACATGCGGGGTGGCTTCGTCCTTGGCAAATTGGCTCAGCGCCGCTGCGGCTTCTTCTGGCGTTTGTGCAAAGCAAAGTGCGCCAAAGGTGTGCTGTTCACGGTGGTTAAACAGTGTATGGGCAACATTGTAGAAGGCGTCACTGCCTTCTATGAGGTGCTCTGCTAATAAGTGAGCGCTATCCGTAAGTGCGTCCTGGCTTTTAGCACTTAGCCGGATGGGCAGTGTATGAGCGGATGTGTGGCCAGCTGCTGCCGGTTTTTCCGGTGCGCTTTCTAAAATAACGTGGGCATTGGCGCCGCCAAAGCCAAACGAGTTAATCCCGATGACCAGGCGCCCCTCTTTTTTAAGAGGCTGCGCTTTGGTAACGACATGCAGGTTCCATTCATCAAATTTGATGCGTGAATTAAGCTTGCGAATGCCGATGGTCGCAGGCACTTCACGGTGTTGCAGGCTATAAAGCGCTTTGGCAATCCCCGCGACCCCTGACGCCGTTTCCAAATGGCCGACGTTACTTTTTATAGAGCCAATCGGCAGGGGGGCCTGGCGATACTTGCCCAGGGCTTCACCAATGGCGCGGGTTTCTATTGGGTCGCCAACGGCGGTGCCCGTGCCATGGGCTTCCAGATAGTCGATCTCGTCGGGGCTGATGCCTGCCTGTTCGTAGGCGCGGCGCATTAGGTCAATCTGTGCGCTGGGGTTGGGTACCGTAATGCCTGATTTATGGCCATCGGTGTTCACCGCCGAGCCAGCGACCACCGCGAGAATATTGTCGCCGTCAGCAATCGCCTGGTCGTAATCCTTGAGCAGGAAAAGCCCCGCGCCTTCAGAGCGCACGTAACCATCGCCTGAGTCATCAAACACCTGGCAGCGGCCCGTTGGCGAGAGCATGCTCGCCTTGGAGAATATAATGAACCCATAAGGGTGCAGATGAAGGCTGATCCCCCCGGCCAGTGCCATACTGGTTTCGCCGCTACGGATCGATTGACAGGCTTGATGAAACGCCACCATGGATGACGA
Source organism: Halomonas sp. AOP22-C1-8 (assembly GCF_052378905.1). NCBI lineage: Bacteria > Pseudomonadati > Pseudomonadota > Gammaproteobacteria > Oceanospirillales > Halomonadaceae > Halomonas > Halomonas sp. AOP22-C1-8. The sequence continues at coordinate 25,530 of NZ_JBQSYD010000018.1, forward strand.
ACAGGCGGTATCCAGCGACATGCTTGGGCCATGCAGGTCAAACACGTAAGAGAGACGGTTGGAGGCAATGCTTGACGTGTTGCCTGTCGCGGTTGACGCATCAATGGCCGCCATGTCATCCGCCATGCGATACGAGTAGTCAAGGCTGGCGACCCCCAGAAACACGCCGCACTGGCTGCCGCGTAAGCTGCTGGGGACGATGCCGGCGCTTTCGATAGCTTCCCAGGCGAGCTCAAGCAGCATGCGTTGCTGCGGGTCCATATTGGCCGCTTCGCGGGGCGAGATACCAAAAAACTCGGCATCAAACCCGCTGATGTCGCCAAGGCTACCTGCCGCAAAGGTAACGCTGGTGCCGGGGTGGCGCTTGTCGGGGTGCAAGAAAGCCTCATGGCTCCAGCGGTCAGAGGCCACTTGGGTGACCAGATCTTTTTCGGCTTGCAGGTCCTGCCAGAACGTTTCAGGGGTGGTGCCGGGGAAACGATGGGCGGCGCCGATAATGGCAACGCGTTTAGTCATTCTTGCTCCTGAGGTTCTGGTTCTGCCTTGATCACATCGCTACTTATATCGTGTCCAAACGCTTGTTTAAATAGCTGGACGCCAAGTTCACTGGCGGTTAACGCGCACGTGTCATGCTGTTTGGGCATAAAGTCGTTCGACCACTCTTTAGCCTGCGTCGACCATATCATGTACGGCGTAGTGCCAGCCGGTAACGAGAGGTGCTCATACGCTTCGGGCAATATAGGTACATGATCACCATACCAGCCCAGCAATCCTGGCCGCTTACGTTCATCCAGCGTGCTTTTAACGCTAGCCAACATTTTGTCGGCCTCGCCTAGATGGTGCAAGTACACGGCTAAATCGTGTAAATGTGCAGGTAGTGGCCAAGGCGCTGTGGGCAGTGCAGCCGCGAGGCTTTCCTGGTGAGGTGCTTCCAGGTGCAACGGCCCATGATTCTCCATGGTAATCACAAATATAAAAAGAGGCCCATTATCGCTATCTTCGAGCAGGCGTCCAACCTTTCGTGCAACGGCCAGGTCACCGATGTACTGGCCTTGCTTTTCGCTACTTTCAAAACCAGTGAGATCGATAAACTGGTCGAACCCTAACTGGGGGATCACTTTATGGCGCATATAAAAGCTGGCAGGGTAGGGGTGAACGCATACCGTACGGTACCCCGCTGCCTTAAACGCACTGGCCAGGCTTGGCAGTGGGTGGCGCGACAGCGTGCGATAGGGGTTAAATTGGCGCGGGCCCCATGCGGCCGGTGAAAGTCCGGTGAGCACTGCACATTCGGTACGTACGGTATTAGCACCCCATGCGGGCACATTTAGCTCGCCATGCAGCTGCGCTTGTAAGCGCGTAGCATCAAAATTCTTTAATAAGCTGTCACTAATGTCAGAGTGCCAGGGGCGTGGGTCGAAAAATGATTCGCTTTGCACCAGTACGACATTAGGACGTACGTTAGATGTTGCCGTGAGGCGACTGGCTTCAACCTTTTTGGTTAACAGGTAAAACGGGGATTGTTCTGGCGCGGGAGGAGATGAGCGCATAAGGGCGATGCCATAAGCCCATAGGCTTGCAAATAAGCCCAAACGATTTATGTCATCTACCGGGTTCAATGTGATGGGAGCGAGTGCCCGCCAGCCCAATGCGATAAGCGGGGCACCTATTGCGATGAGTAATCCGCAGAGGGTGATAAAGCGTTGCCCGCCCCACTGAGATACGAGCGAAGGTTCCCAGTACAGAAACGCTCCGATGGCTCCCGCTCCCGCGCCAATGGCGGCTATGGCAAGGCCGGTCCCAAAAAAGGGCACATAAAGGCGGGGGTGGAGGATGGCATCCCAAAAGTACTCAAAATCGTGGCAGATGAACGGCTCACATAGTGTGCGAGATTTTGTATTACTGGATTGAACGAGCACCAGCTGAAGCGCCAGAATAAACACCACCGTAAACCAGGGCCGCTGAAGCACCAGAATAAACGCGCCAAACAGCAATAGCCAGCTGCCTAAATGCACGCTGTTGGCCGCCAGGCCGCGCCGCCAAAGCGGCTTAGGGCGTGGGTTAAGGAGGGCTTCGAAGATGATCGTCCCCATCCCTCCAACCAGCAGTGGCCAAAACAGCGCAAAGGGCAGCGAAGTCGTCATATCAATCGCTCCCCAAATGGTCAGTATGATTAAAGCCCAGGCGTTTGATGAGCCATTGTGAAATAGCGGCCGGAAGTACAGCCAGCCACCAGGTGCCAAAATTGAGTGGGAACGGAAAGCTGATACGAGCCCGGTTTGCATCAATGCCCCGCTTAATCACGTTGGCAGCCCGCTCTGGTGGCCATTCAAAAGGCTTGGGGCCTGGCATGGCATTACACATGGGCGAGGTTACATAGCCCGGCATTACGACCGTTACCCCCACACCATGAGGCGCCAGTAGCCCCCGTAACCCCTCCCCATAAGCCTTAATCCCTGCTTTGCTGGCGCTGTACGTGGGCGTGGTAGGCAGACCGTGCCAAGCGGCGAGCGAGCTAATCAACACTAACTGCCCGCTACCTCGTTTTTGCATGGCGGGTACCAAATGCTGGGCCATGGCGATGGGGGTTTTCAGATTGATATCCAGAAGCGCTTGAACATCATCCCAAGGCTCTAATGCCCCGTTTGTTTGGGGATGGGTGTTCTTGCCAGCGGTGGCGATCACAATATCAGGCAGGTGTTCTTTACGCAGTGTATGAAGCCACTGCTTGAGTGCTTCTTCATCGACCAGGTTAACCGAGCTGGTTGTCACCTGAGCGCCTAGCGCCCGGCAAGTATCCGCCAGGTTGGATAGTACGTCTTGCTGCCTGCCGTGGAGCACCAGGTGAGTGCGTGGAGCGGCATAGGCGCGTGCCAAGGCACCACCTATGGCACCGGTTGCTCCCGTGATCAGCACGCAGCGCTCAGGTGTGGTGAGGTCTGGGGCGGCACTCAAAGTAGTTTCTCCAACGGCGATGGGCAGGCTTCCAGTATGTGCGCTGCATTGTTAACGGCAAGGTCAATGCTTGGCTGGCAGTAAAAACCGCCGTTTACTTGGACGCTATGCATCACCGTATTACGAAAATAGGTGAAAAGCGCTTGGCTTGGTGGAGGCGGCCGATTCCAAAACTCGTCGAGGTTACCTTCATAGGTAAGTCCGGCAAGATTGTAAATGGGGTCGCTTAGCGCAAACGTAGGGCACTGTTTTTCCAAAGAAACAAAGCCGACAGTGCTGTTAACCGTCACGGTGCCCACTGCATGTTTAATTAGCAACTCCAGGTTGCCGGACTCCAAATAGACGATACGACCTGGCAAGCCGTAAAACTGGGCAAGCTGTTCAATAATCCTGGTGTAATTGACCAGCCCCATATCCAGTGGGTGATTCTTGATGCAAAGCAGGGCATCGCTTGGTGCATGTTCGGCAAACGAGCCCATCACATGATCTATCACTTCTTGCATATTGGCATAGGGTGAGTGGTCACGAATTTGGGCATCGGTATTGAGCTGAAGCGGCAGCATAAAGTAGGGCTTGGCGCTTTCAATCAAGGTTTTTATGCGTTGGGCATCCTGCTTTTTCCACTTCCTTAATAGCGCAAAGCGTTTGATATAGCCTGCGTATTCAACCGGCGCAGTAATCGGTGCATGGTTCCGGTAGTGCGGTGCCACCAATGGGTTGGCTAACCCCGCCAAGTGATAACTGACATCGTGCATGGCGCGGATCTTAAATGAAGACCTAAAACGCACCGGTGGGGGTAACTGGGGTAGCGCCTTACCCGTTTCATAAAACCAGCTGGGGTCGCGGGGTAAGAGCGAGTGACCATTTACGCCGTCGCGCTCAAGCGTTACCCAAAATGGGCGAAAGTAGCCCTCTTCAAACACGTGGGTGCGTACCCCTGCCGCAGGGGCGTTCTCTACCGCGGGCCGGTGGATAGGGCGGCGGTCACCGAACATGACCTGGTCGGTAATCGCATGGCGCTGCCAGAGCGATGCTATGTAGTCAGGCAGTTCACTTAATGATTCACGAAACAGGTAGTTTTCACTGTGGGTACGTTGCCAGTAAGCAATATCGCCAGCGTTGAAGTTAACCTTTACGACGCGGTGCCCGTCCTCTGTCAAACGACGTGCTAAACGTTGATAGAAGGGCGAGCAGACCCCTTGTAAGAATAAGAATGCGCGCTTTGACTTCAACTCAGTGTCTTCCAATCAATAAATTACGGTAAAGCCGGTAGAGGCGCTGCTTCCATGTCAGCGTCGGTTGCTGTGTGCGTGCCTGCTCTAAAAGGCTAACGGCGGTTTCCGCATTACAGAGCTGACGGCTCGAGGGAGCGACGTAGCATGGATACAGAATTAGCGTGCCCGCCACCAATGCTTCCAGCGTTAAGGCGCGAGAGCGGCGCGGGCAGTGCATAGCATCCTGTGTTAACCCCCAGCCTGCGTAAAACGGCATACCATACGTATGTACTTTGCGGTGACGTAATAGCGCCTCGAAGCCTGTCAGCGAACTCATGGTATGAACCGCATCGACGCGCTCAAGCAGTGTGGTGATATCCACGTGGCTGGCATCCAGATCATACAGGTGTTTAGTATCGGGTTCGAGTGCTCCGATGCGAGCACCGCTGACCACGTCGGGGTGTGCCTTATAAATAATAAACGCATGGGGGTGAGTACGGCGCACTTCACGTAAAAGCGCGCTGTTGGTACGAATATGCGGCGAGCCGGTGGCAATGGATGCATCACTCTCGACCTGGCCGGGTACGAGTATTATCAGCCGGTTATCGGGCAGCTCGAGAGTGTCGTGTCCGCGCACGTTATATTTGGAGAGCTTTAATGCCACTAAGCGCTCTCGTAGTTGGCCAGCACGCTCTAGTAGATCATCACTAAAATCGGAATATTCAAGCAGCGACTCCAGGTCACTGGGTTGGCTTGGGTCGTAATAAATCCCTTGAGCATCAATGACCAGTGAAAGCGGTTGAGTAAGATCAACCCCCAGGCCTACAGAACGAATAAAGCCATCTTCAATCCGCCACAAATGGGGCATCAGTGCGGCGTGCTGCTGCTCGAAGGTGTGATCAATACGGCTAGACCACACTAAAAGCTTTTGTGAAGGTGGCGCCTCAGGCAGCGCTTTCTGGTACGTAAGCTGTGCGGCACCGCCTAAAAAGTCATGAATAAAGCGTCGCTTCCACGAGGAGAAGCCACAGCCTATCCACTTGCCGCGTAGCCGTTCCTGCTGGCGCTTTTGGTCGGCAATTAGCGCAATGCTCTCCTCTAGCGTGGCAGGTTTTAGCGTATACGGATTGGCATAGCGCGTATAACGCAGATAAGCCGCCGCGAATACTTCATGGAGCGTGCGTTTTGTATGTCGTCGCGAGCAGGCTAGCCGGTCTTCGGTGAGTCCCCAGCCTGCATAAAAGGGCAGGCCAAAGCAGTGAACGCGCTTGCCCGCCAGCAACGCTTCAAAACCGAGCTGGCTGGTCACGACATATACAGTTTCAACCTGATCAAATAATGCCCAAGGGTTAATGTCTTCACTGATCACGCGGCAGCGGGGGTGGTTTTGCGCGCTGAGCAGGTGGCCCTGTTTTTTGCCTGCGATAACATCCGGGTGTATCTTGACCAAAATCTCAGCCGTAGGGTGGTCGGTAAGCGCTGCGGCCAGCATCTGCTCGAAACTATCCGCATTCGCTCCCCCAAACTCAATAGAGGCATCGCCTGCGGTTTGATCAACAACCAGCACTCTCTCTTGGGGCGAATTGCTTGAAGCAGGATCTGGCGCGTGGTTGTACTTGGATAGACGATAGCGCGCAAGCTGCTTAATGCACCGCTCGGCCTGGTTGATTTCGTCGGTAGTAAAAGTGGCGTTGTTAAGCCAGTTTTCTAAATCGGAAGGTTTTGAAGCATCGTAATAAATACCGGTGTGATCAACGACCAGGCTATGCCCTTGATAGCCCGCTACTCCCAGCCCAAGCGAGCGCAAAAAGCCGTCTTCCAAAGCAATATAGGGTAGCTGGCGGCGCTTGGCATACCGCCTTGCCTGAAGGCTTGATGGCTTTAGTCCCCAACCAATCACGACGTCAGGTTTGTTTTGCAGTGGTCGTAAGTAAGAAAAGTGGCTAAATTCAGGCAGCAAGGCAGGCAGTGCGCTAATTTTTCCGATACCTGATGAGGTAAAGCCTGCCGTTTTATTTGCCATAGGTATTGTCATTCGTAACGGAACAAAAAGTTAGGCGAGCGAACATACGTGAAACAGGCCCGCTTATCAATTAGTCACAGTAAGTGCTTACGGGATTACAGAAATTTGTGTTTATAGTCACGAAGCTGAATGATCGTTTAAATTTAATTTAATGCGGCGCGAGAAAATCTGCTGTTTTGATAGGGTGGTGTAATAGAAACAAGGTGTTAGGGCCGTGCAGTATACTCCAGACGTATGCTCAAGTTTGGCTTGCCAATTGGGTAATTGGACGTTATTTACCTTATAGTGGCGTGGGAAGTACGGTGTAGCGACCACGTTGCCCGCCAAGGGGGCGATGAATTTGGCGTGTACACTGGGGCAAGCGCAAACCCATTGCGGAGGCACTGTGCCAGGCAGTCAGTCAGGTGTCGGTTATCCACTCAGGCAAAGGGCGCAACAGCGTGGTGGTTAACGCAGCGACCGACCAGACCCTTCAGGAACTCTTTGATTACGTTATTAGGTCACGACGCTACGCTGTCCGGCGTCTGCCTTTCTTGATATGCATTCGATAAACTACCCGCCACCGCAAACTGAAAGGGCACGCTGAATTGGCTGAGGCAACACTGTGAACCTACTTGAATTGTTTACTCAAACACTTGATATCACTTTACCCGTGTTTGCCATGGTTTTTCTGGGGATTGGCCTAGAGCGCTTGGGGTGGATTGATCGCACCTTTGTCACCACCGCGTCTGCGTTGGTGTTTAAAGCCACGCTGCCCACCTTGATCTTTTTAAGTTTGATTAAAGCCGATATTAGCGTTGCGCTGGATATCTCGTTAATGGTGTTTTTTGCCATCGCCACACTGGGGCAGTTTGTGTTGAGTTGGCTATGGGCACACTTTCGCGTTCCTTATGCCGAGCGCGGGATTTATGTTCAAGGAGCCTTTCGCGGTAATTGCGGTGTCGTTGGGCTGGCGTTGGCAGCGGGCATGTACGGCAACTATGGGCTGTCAACGGGCAGCCTGTTGGTTGGTGTGGTCATTATTATGTACAACGCGCTATCAGTGGTGGTACTGGCTGCTTATCAAGCGGAAAAAGCCGCTAATTGGCGCAGCATTCTCAAGCATATTGCGACGAATCCGCTGATTATTTCAGTGATCGTGGCCTTGCCGTTTACCGCTTTTTCTATTTCGCTCCCCAGTTGGGTGATGACCTCTGGGGATTATTTTGCGTCGCTCACGCTACCGTTGGCATTGATCTGTATTGGCGCAACGCTCTCGATGTCCAGCATTCGGGATAAAAGCGACATTGCGGTGAGCTCCAGCATTATGAAGATGGCCATCTTGCCTGTGCTCTCTACCGTAGCTGCCTGGCTGTTAGGCTTTGAAGGCGAACAGTTGGGTTTGTTGTTCCTCTTTTTTGCCAGCCCCACCGCCGCCGCCAGCTTTGTCATGGTAAAAGCCATGGGCGGCAACGCAGGCCTGGCCGCCAACATCATTGCGATCACCACCTTAATGGCCAGTATTTCGGTAACACTGGGCATTTTTGCGCTGCGTTTGTTGGGATGGGTGTAAGAAGGACAGAGGCGGGTTGGAGTGTTATCTGTAACACGTTATACTGTGCGCCCCTTCTGCAAGCAAAGTCCCTGTAGCTCAGTAGGATAGAGCAGCCGCCTCCTAAGCGGCAGGTCGCAGGTTCGACTCCTGCCAGGGGCGCCAATCAAAAATAACGATTAAAACTACAATCAAATATAATCTCGTATCCTTACCGCTTCTTCTAGCTGGCTAACCTCTTCTGAATATTGTGTGAGGATATGCTCTGCCGTCTTCTTCAGCTCTTTTCACCATGTCATCAGTACAAAACGCTGATGTTAGCGCCTAAGCTTATTGGCTGCCCCAGAACACCACATGCCTGTTCCTCAAGGCGCATTAGTAATCTTCAACTGACGCACAATGCCGTACCTCTCGCTTACCAGCATGAAAAGTAGAAAAGTACCAAAAGCGATAGATTGGTAAAATTCCGTCCGCTCAACGACTATGAAAACAGGCTTACGGCGTTGACGATTAACAGGAGGTTTACCATGAAACGTTATCTACTGAGTGCCATGCTGCTTTTACCCTTGGCAGGCTGTGCCACAGAAGGCAGTTCACGTAATGCAGAAGAAGCACACCGCTATGCCGTTGAATACTGCGAACGTGAGGGTGGGGAAGTGCGCAGTCGTGAATCTGGCGGTACTCAACGTGACTACTGCCATTTAGTTGAAGGCCGTGTCGTTGAAGTGAATATGCTGTACCGGACCGAAGGGTTGAGAAACGACTGATACACAGGGTGGGCGTTCTCTGTGCTGGCCCATTTTGGTATTAGGGTTAATGCGGCTCCCCTGAATAGGTGCACTCAGGTATGCTCGTCACCTACTTATTACCTCGTCGCTTTTTCAAGGACACTGCCCATGTTGTCGCCTAACCGTATCGCCAGTGCATCGTTGGCGGGTTTACTTGCTCTGCTTCCTGCCACGTTATTAGCTCAGGAGGCGCATATTGGTAGCGTGCGCACCGAGTTCAGAATGCTAGGGCCAAACAATACCATTGAAGTCGAGCGGTTCGATGACCCGAAAGTGCAGGGTATCTCCTGTTATATTTCCTACTCCCAAATTGGTGGAATTTCAGGCGCGATTGGGCTTGCTGAAGAAGCCAGCGAAGCAAGCGTGGCCTGTCGGCAAACGGGCGAGATTGTCTTTAACCCCGATGAGATAGCTCCGCAAGAGGTGGTGTTCACCCAGCGCCGCTCGGTGCTCTTTAAGAATATGCGCGTAGTGCGCATGCATGATACTGAAACACAAACCTTTGTGTATCTGACCTATAGCACCAAGTTGGTGGATGGCTCGCCAAAAAATGCGGTTACCGCTGTGCATTACGGCGATCTAACGCCGGGCATACGCTGATAAAAAGTAGCCCTGTTAATAGCCATGAACTAATAGTCATGAAGATCGCACTTTTATAAACCGCTATCCTGTTTGGAACGGGGAAGGCGCTGGGCATTGCCTAATTCTGTGCCCAATATGTGGCGTAAAAGGCTTATGTTAGCCTGGTTACCCTATACCGATATCGACAAACAGACGCTTTACTCTTCCTCATGAGAAGCGATTTATTGACGCAGCTCATGCCATGGCTTGCTGAAACCTGATATTTTAAAGGTGTATTTAAAATGAATCTTTAAGCTATAGGGAAGAGGCCTCCATGCTCACACCGGCACAAGAACAGATCATTGCTGCTACAGCCCCCGTTGTGGCTGAGCATCTCGATACGATTACCCAGCGCTTTTATCCGTTAATGTTTGAGCGCTATCCTGAGGTGAAGTCACTTTTCAACCAAACGCATCAGCAAAATGGCGGGCAGCCACGAGCGCTGGCAGGTTCCATTCTGGCGTATGTGCAGGTTCGCCAAAATCCTGAAACGGCGCGCCACATTATGGAAACTGTGGTTAACAAGCATATCTCGCTGGATATTCAGCCGCATCAGTACCCGATTGTTGGGGAATGCCTGATGGAGGCTATCGGTGAGGTGCTGGGCGATGCGGTGACGCCTGAAGTTGCGGATGCCTGGGGGGCGTTGTACCAGGAGCTTGCCGCTTTGTTGATCGAGCTTGAAGAGCAGCGCTATCAGGAGTTCGAGCAGCGCCTTGGCGGCTGGCGCAGCACGCGGCGCTTTCGTATTGAGAAAATACAGCAGGAGAGTAGCGTTATTCGCTCGTTCATCCTGGTGCCTGAAGATGGCGGCCCGGTCGCAAACTATACGCCCGGCCAGTATATCGGCGTGAAGCTTATGATTGATGGCGAGCCGGTACATCGCCATTACAGCTTGTCAGGTATGCCGGATGGGCGTTCTTACCGCCTGTCTATCAAGCGTGAACCTCATGGGCTTGCCAGCCGCTATTTTCACGACCATCTAAACGTAGGCGATACGATTGAGTTGCTGCCGCCAGCGGGTGAGATGACACTCGTGCCGGGCGATGAGCCCCTGTTGTTGGTGAGTGGCGGCATCGGTCAAACGCCCTTATTGCCGATTGCTCAAGAGGCGCTGCAACAAGGCCGTAAGGTTGCTTATCTGCATGCCGCGATAGACGCTGAGCACCGTGCCTTTGCGACCACGCTACAGGAGTTGGCACACGCGTATCCTGAGCAGTTAAGCGTCGTCACCGTATTTGAGCAGGATGACAGCGGTGACTACCAGGGGCGTATCAGTGATGAGCTTTTGGCGAAACATATCGTGTCCGGCGAGCGCTGTTACTTTGTCGGGCCTCATGGCTTTATGAGTGCGGTGGATGACAGCTTGACTCGCTTGGGCGTGCCCGAGTCACACCGCCACTTCGAGCACTTCGGCCCGGCGAAGGCGTTAGACATCGCTTAGTCGAATAGTATCGAACCGCCTCCTTCGCCGTGGGTGAATGCGAAAGAGGCGGCCTTGGGTTTAGAGCATCGTTAATCCGCTGGGCCAAAGCGGTTCTGGAACAGGGGGTATGAAAAAAGGGTCATGAAAAAGAAGTTATGAAGGAGTGGCATTGGCGGGGGAAGGTATGTGCTCTTCATTGGGCCATGCGGTAACGACAACTTCATAAATGCGCCAGTCGTAATTATTAAGGTGCTGAGAGGCCTCTTTCAGATGCTGCGCCAAATCATCATTACTATGCGGGGTGACAAAGGCCTCGCCGCTGAAGATTGGGCCTTCTTCACGTAAGCGTACCGAGGCGGCGGCTACCCAAGGCATGGCGCAAAGCTCGGCTTCAAGTGCTTCTTCCATGTGCTCCGGCTTTTCGCGAGACGTAAAGTGAGGGCGGCGATCAAGCAGGTCGCCTACGGCCTCCTTTAAATTGGTAATGCCATCCTTGGTAACGTCCAGGGCAATAATGGCCGCAGCAACTGCGTCTGCCCACCAAAAACCGGCCCCTACGCCCAGCACGCCTACTATGGCAGCCATCCCGGTCATCCAGTCAGCTTTGCTCATTTTGCCATCCGCAAAGACGGTTTTCTCATGCACTTTGGCGGCGGCTTTGGTCTGTAATCGCCCGATAATAACCGGCGGAATGACACTGTAGATAAGCACGCCAACCATCACCCAGCCCATCCATACCGTCTCACCAAACAGCGTGATGGCGCCGATACTGGGGTGCTCTTGGTGGGCAAGCTTTAGCAACGAGTCTCCAAGTAAAAACAGGCCCATCGCGCTTAGTGCAGTGGCGGTGCATAAAAAGGCAATGATTGTGGCGCGTTGATACCCATAAGGGTAGGTTTTATTAGGCGGGCGATTGCGCAACCGGACGGCCAGCAAGAAAGCGATAGGCGGAATGAGCGAAAGCATGTCTTCCAGCCATGCGACTTTCATTGCCTGGCTGTTGCCCAGTACCGAACCCAGTACCGCTACAATGGAAAGACGAAACGCTAAATTCCACCATTCAAGGCGGATCAGATAGTCGAGATCCTGCTGTTTCTCTGGAGGCAGGTGATAAAGCTTGCGTATTTTCATTGTTCAGCCTCCAGCTGTTGAAGGCGTTGTTCAATACCGGGGTAGCTATTTAAATGGCGCTGTACGACCAGCATCCAGGCATTTTCTCCTTTGGGTAGCGCCATAACATGCTGGTCGGTGGCGATTTCCCACTCTCCAACCTGATAGTTGTGCGCATGCAGCCACCAGGAGGGGTTGGCAACCGCTTGGTTTAGTGCATCAAGATTGGAAGTGGGGCGGAGAATCGCGCCCTCTTTTTTAAGCGCATGGGCGATATGATTAACGGCAGGAAGGGCGACCTCAACACCTTCAAGATGGCGGGGTAAGGAAGTGCTTCTGGGTACCCCGACTGAATAGTGGCTCTCATAGTAGGCCTTGGTGGGGGTGGCGAGGGCGCTCACATTTGAATCCTGAGTAAGCCCACCGGCCACCAGGTCAAGCTGGTATTGGGAGAGCGCCGCTAACAGATTTCCTTCGCTATCCCAGTGCCAGTTAACGGTGGCATCCATATCTTCTGCAAGCGCACGAATGATGTCGACTTCCAGCCCTGCCGGGCCTTGGTCAGTATGTATGACCCAAGGCGGGTTCTCGGACAGGCCAACGTTCAGCTCCCCGCCCTGCATCTCTGTCATGGGGCGTTCAATATTGACCGGATAACGGCAACCTGCCAAAGCGAAAACTGCAAAAATGAGCAGCATGTGGGTCCGAAAAACACATGATATAAAGCTATCCTTGCTTTGCATCGTATAATCGCTCCCGTTAAGGGGATGTAGATAACCGCTCATTAATAAGGCTTACAAAAAAGTGAGCATAGGGTCGCTCAAGCCTTGCTCACTTTATACATTAGGCGTAATCAGCTATTTTCCAAATGAAGGGCTGGGTTTAGCAGCGTTGCCTTTTTATGCGACCATTGATGCACATAGGCTGGCGCACAGATGACATGCCTGGGCGCACTCTTGACAGTGCTCTGCGTCATGTTGGTCGCACTCATCACCGCACTTTTGACAGATATCCGCACACAGCTGGCAGACATCCTGAGCATATTCGCTATTCTGGGCCATAAAGGAGACGGCCAACCGGCAAATTTGTGCACACTGAATATCTAATCGAATACATTCAGCCATGTGTTCAATGTTGGGTTCTTGAAGGCAGGAGGCCGCGCAGTTATCGCAATAGACCGCACATATATTACAGGCTTCGATGCACTCTTTAAATTTCGGTATGCTCACGTTAGTACCTCCTTTATGAAGATGCGCCTTTACACTCAATTAGTTTGAAGAATAGCCGGAAAAGGCGTTCACGCTTAATAAGTAGTTTATGATGCTAGCCATTGTTTGATAATAGGATCTAAGTGGGTGTTTTGCGTAGGAGAAGAGGATCTTTAATATTTTTTAAACCCTGTGGCACAGGTTGCTCTTTTTCTTTTAATGTTTCTGGCTTGGTTTATGCAGCATGAAAGAAGATAGACAATAGCGTAATAGAGAGGGTTTTTATGTATGGATCGTTAACGTTGTTGTGTCAGTAACCTGGTTTTTTAAACGCAATTGCAAGCGCTGAGCATGCGCAATTGCGTTATAGGTAATCAGAGGTTTCATAAGTAATTCAACGTGGTCGTTTGACCAGGCACGCGGAGGTTAAATCCTCAATATTGGTGTGACCCAATAGGCCTAATGTTCTGTCTACTTCTCCTCTCAGCAGGTTTAAAGCATGCGCTGCACCCGCTTGGCCACCCGCCGCAAGCCCGTAAAGCATCGCTCTTCCAAGCCAAACGGCGTCTGCGCCTAACGCCAGTGCTTTTATAATATCGGTGCCGCGCCGAAACCCGCTATCCACAAACACATGGCAGCGTTCCCCTACGCAGGCTTTTACGTCGGCCAGGGTATCCATGGGCGAGAGCGAGTGATTGAGCTGTCTTCCACCGTGGTTGGAAAGCACGATACCGTCAACGCCAAGTTTTACGGCCTGCTCGGCTTCTTCCGGCGCCAGAATCCCTTTGAGAATTATCTTGCCTGGCCACGTCTCACGTAACCAGGCAATGTCTTCCCAGTTAAGCGACGGGTCCAACTGCGAGCCGATAATTTGCGATGCGCCTTGGGCGCCACGCTTTTCCGGTGGCAGAAGCTCATCCAGGTTTTTAAAGGTGGGTAGGCCGGGCAGCAACACATCCAGCATCCAGCGAGGCTTGGTCATCATGTGTGCCAGGTTGGCGAAGGTGGGTTTCATGGGTCGCCGGAAATTGCGCACGTCCCACTCACGGTTGCCGTAAATGGCGCTATCCGTAGTGATCACAATGGCTTCAAAACGGGCGTCCTGGCAGCGCTTGATAAGCGATTTTACGAAGGCTCGGTCACGATAGAAGTACAGCTGCATCCACGCCGTCAAGCCTTCAATGGCCTGGATATCTTCCATGGCGGTGGTAGAGACATTGCTCAGCACAAACGGGATATTCGCATCGCGGGCGACACAGGCAAGTTTTCGGTCGCCATCACGCGTCAGCATGCCGTTAAATCCTGTTGGACCAATCGCTACTGGCATTTGGTAAGAGCGGTCAAACAGTGTGGTGCTTAAATCCCGCGTACCCACCTTTGTCATTGTTCTGGGTTCAAACAGGTATTGATCAAACACAGTGCGATTATGATGCAGCGTATGTTCGTCATCGCTTCCGCCATACACATATTCAAACACGAAGTTCGGCAGTCTTTTTTTGGCGATGCGTTCAAGGTCGTTGATGTTTATTGATTTCTTATAGTTTGAACCCGTGTAAAGCTGGCGTTTCATGTGCGTTACCTTCAACCAAAGTATAGGGCGTTTAGGCTTTTGTTTATCTCGCCATACTACCATACTAGTTGTATCAGATAAGGGCGTCATGCCCCTTTACCCAGGCGGCGGCAGATGAGTGATACAAACACTACGCTACAAGCGCTATGGCAGGAGACGTCGGAGACCGAGTCGGTGCGTCAGCGTCTTTACCAGGTACTGCGCCAGTCGATTATTCAAATGGTGTTGGAACCTGGCCGAGCGCTGTCTGAAAAAGAAGTGGCGGACGCTTTTTCGGTCAGCCGTCAGCCGGTGCGCGAGGCCTTTATCCGCCTTTCTGAAACAGGGCTCGTCGAAGTCCGGCCACAGCGTGGTACTTATGTGGTCAGAATATCTCAGCGAGCAGTGCTTGAAGCGCGCTTTGTACGTGAGGCGGTTGAGGTAGCGGTAGTGCGTCAGGCAACGGTCAAAGGGCTTCCCGGCGAAGTGCTCGCCGAGTTACACGACTTGCTGGAGCGCCAGCGCCGCTGTATTGAGCCGCACGACACCATTCGTTTCTACCGGCTGGATGAGCGCTTTCACAAGACATTGTCGCTAGCAGTTGGGCAGCAGGCCGCTTGGAAAGTCATTGAAGAGGTAAGAGCTCAGATGGATCGCGTACGCTACTTGAGCGTCCCCGATACCACCCCCATCGCCCGTTTGATTGACCAGCACGCCCATATTGTGGCCGCCATTGAAGACCGCGATATAGCAATGGCCGAGCAATCCATGCGGCGCCATTTGCGTGAAATTTTTGTTTCACTTCCCGATCTAGTACAGCGGTTTCCCGAGATGTTCGATACTCAGGAAACGGTATCCCTCATTGAGGAGGCAACCCCATGAAAATCGAACACGCCTATACCATTGTCACCTCGCCGGGACGCAATTTCGTTACCTTGAAAATCGTTACCGACCAGGGTACCTACGGTATCGGAGATGCCACGTTAAACGGTCGGGAAATGGCCGTGGTCGCCTATTTGGATGAGCATGTAATCCCGGCCTTGATTGGCCGTGATCCTCAGCGCATCGAAGACATTTGGCACTACTTGTATCGTGGCGCTTACTGGCGTCGTGGCCCGGTTACCATGAGCGCGATTGCCGCTGTCGACATGGCCCTTTGGGATATCAAAGCGAAACTCGCGGGTATGCCGCTTTACCAACTGCTGGGCGGCAAGAGCCGCGACCGCGTAATGGTATATGGCCATGCCACAGGGCGCGATATCGATTCGTGCCTTGAAGAGGTCGCCCGCCATGTAGACGAAGGCTATAAAGCCGTGCGCGTGCAGGCCGGTGTGCCGGGTATCGCAAGTATTTATGGCGTTGCCAAGAAAGACGGCGAGCCCTACGAGCCTGCGGATGCCGATTTACCCGCCGAGCACGTATGGAGTACCAGCAAGTACTTGAACCATGTGCCCAAACTGTTTGCTGCCGTACGCGAGCGCTTTGGTGATGATCTGCATATTCTGCACGATGTTCACCACCGCCTAACGCCCATTGAAGCAGCCCGCTTGGGCAAGGAAGTTGAGCCTTATCATCTTTTCTGGCTTGAGGACTGCGTACCGGCTGAAAACCAGGAAGCGTTTGGTCTTATACGTCAGCACACCACCACACCGCTAGCGGTAGGTGAGGTATTCAATAGTATTCATGACGCCAAAGCGCTGATCGAAAACCAGTGGATCGACTATATTCGTGCCACGCTGACTCACGCTGGTGGCATCACTCATGTGCGCCGTATTGCTGATTTAGCGGGTCTTTACCACGTGCGTACCGGTTTCCACGGGCCGACCGATCTTTCTCCGGTGTGCCTGGGGTCAGCTATTCACTTTGATACCTGGGTGCCTAACTTTGGTATTCAGGAGTACATGCCGCATACCAGCGCGACTGATGAAGTGTTTCCTCACGATTACCGTTTTGAGGATGGCCACTTTATCGTGGGCGAAACGCCTGGGCATGGCGTGGATATCGACGAAGAGCTTGCCAAGCAATATCCCTATAAGCGTGCCAGCCTGCCGGTTAACCGGTTGGAAGACGGCACTCTTTGGCATTGGTGACCTAACGAACGGGTAAGGAGTTTTGCATCCATGAAAGCATTTCAGGTCAAGGCGCCCCATGACTACCAGGTCGCCGATGTTGAAGTACCCACCGCCGCCGCAGGCGAAGTACGGGTACGCGTAGCGTTTGCCGGTATCTGCGGTTCGGACATGCATATTATCCACGGCGATAACGCCTTTGTGCGCTTTCCACGTATCACAGGCCACGAATTTGCGGGCGTTATTGACGCGGTTGGCGAGGGCGTAGCGGATGTAGCCGTGGGGGATCGCGTTTGCGTTGACCCGGTTATTAGTTGCGGCACCTGCTACCCCTGCCGAATTGGCCGCCCCAACGTGTGCGGCGCCCTTGAAGTCATTGGTGTACACCGTAACGGCGGTTTTGAAGAGTTCGTGGCGGTGCCCGCAGCGAATGTTCACAAGCTGCCGGATCATATCCGCCTGGACGCCGCTGCCCTGGTAGAGCCCTACACCATTGCCGCCAACGTGCTGGACCGCATGCAGCCGCACCCCGGTGATCGGCTGCTGATTTTGGGCGCAGGCGTGATCGGCATGACGATCCTGCAGATGGCTCGGGCCTTGGGCATTGAAGAGATCATCGTTACCGACGTTATCAATGAGCGCCTGGAGGCCGCTAAAGCGTTGGGCGCCACGCACGTTCTCAACAGCCGTGAGCAGGATGTCGAAAAAAAGGTGCTGGCCCTAACCCAGGGTGAAGGCGTACCGCTGATTGCCGACGCTGCATGTGTGCCGGCGCTGCTTCCCCAGATGCTGCGGCTGGCATCGCCCGCGGGCCGTATTGGTCTGCTCGGGTTCAGCGTTCAGCCAAGCGATTTGGTGCAGCTTGAAGTGATCAAAAAAGAGCTGACGCTGGTCGGCTCACGGCTTAATAATCGTAAGTTTCCGGAGGTGCTAGCGTTAATGGCAAGTGGCAAGCTGGACCCGTTGGCGCTGGTTAGCCATCGGTTACCGCTAAGCGATATGCCGGGTGCTATCGATATGCTTGATCACCGTCCTGAAGAAGCCCGTAAAGTACTGATTCAAGTCAGTGCTTAACGTCCACGCCCACTTACATTAACCACACGCACTAACAACCAACAATGCAAAGTGCAGGAGCGATAAAAATGATCAAGAAGCTATTAACCAGTGCGGTACTTGGAACGGTTCTTCTCAGTGCGCAATCCGCGCTGGCTGCCGACTACACGCTGCGTTTTGGCCATTTGGCTAACGAGCAGAACATCTGGCACCAGGCGGCCGAGAAGTTCAAGGAAGAAGTAGAAGCCAACTCTGACGGCCGTATTGAAGTTCGCCTTTATCCCAGCGAGCAGCTGGGTAATGAAATGGATGTGATCAACAGCATTCAGCTGGGCACAGCGGACATGACGATTACCGGCGAGAGCCTGCAAAACTGGGCGCCCAAGGCGGCCATGATGGCCGTGCCTTATGCCTTCCGCGACTCCGAGCATCTGCACGCAGCCGTTAATGGTGAGATCGGCACCGAGATTGAAGAGCAGATCACCGAGCGTACCAACTTGGTGCCCTTGGCCTGGTTTGAGCGTGGCCCTCGCGAGCTGACGTCCAACCGTCCGATCCGCACGCCCGAAGACTTAAACGACTTACGCCTGCGCGTACCTAACGTGCCGCTTTTCGTGGATACCTGGCAGGCGATGGGCGCACGCCCAACACCCATGGCGTTCAGTGAAGTGTTCACCGCACTTCAACAGAACACGCTGGAAGGTCAGGAAAACCCGCTTAGCCTGATCGAAAGCGCCAGCTTCAACGAGGTGCAGGACTACGTCAACATGACCGGTCATGTGCGCAGTTGGATCTACGTTGTGATTGGCCGTAACCAGTTGGAAAACATGCCTGAAGATCTTCAGCAGGTGGTACGTGATGCTGCAGCGACCATGCAAGCGTATGAGTCAGAGTTGTTTGTCGAAGACCAAACGCGTCTGGAACAGGCACTGCAAGAGCGCGGCATGGAGTTCGTTGAGGTGGATGTTGATGCCTTCGCTGAAGCGGCCCGTCCAGCGGTACTCGAAGCATTGACTCCTGAACAGCGTGAGATTTTCGACGCCATTCAAGGCCTGTAAGTCGGTAAGTAATGAGGATGGGCTGGCCGTGCGCCAGCCCATCGTCTATCTGCAAGAGTGGTTTATCCCATGAGGATACGTTTATGAGCTCGGATCAAAAAGCGCTTGAGCAAGAAGCGTTGGAGAGTTTGGATTCGATGTCGGTAGTACCCAGGCTGCAAGGTCCTATTGGGCGCTTGATTGACTGGGTGGATACCTGTTTTCTAACCCTGGCTGTGCTTGCACTGGTCGCTATTGCGGGCACGGTGTTGTTGCAAGTGAGTTCTCGGCTATTTCTGCCGTTCTCCATTGCCTGGACAGAAGAGCTCTCGCGCTATCTGTTTATCTACATGGTGGCGCTCTCGGTCGGCGTGGTGATGCGCCAGCACCGCAATATCAGTGTCGAGCTGTTCCATCATATGCTTGGCCCACGCGTGAAAGCCGCGTTTCAGGCGCTGATCTGCTTGATGATTGGGGTATTTGCGTTTCTGGTGCTGCCCTATGCTTGGCAGTATGCCCAGAACGGTACCTGGCAGACCTCGCCAACGCTACGTATTCCCATGCTGTATATCTTTTTCTCAACGGTAGTCACCTTTGCGCTACTCCTGGCTTATAGCGTGCTGGGGTGTCTTGAGGGAATTATCGCAATGTGTCGTCCCTCTGCCACCCGTAAACAGGAGTCGTAAGCATGGAAGTTATTATTCTGTTTAGTGTTTTTCTGATACTTCTCGTGGTGGGCATGCCCATCGCGTTTGCGCTTGGTATCGCTTCTGTATCGTATCTATTGCTGGAGGGCATTTCGCTCACCATCGTACCCCAGCGTATGTACGCGGGTATCGACACCTTCGTTCTACTGTGTATTCCAGGCTTTGTGCTGGCCGGTAATCTAATGAATGTGGGCAATATCACCGAACATATCGTGCGCTTCTCCAACGCGCTGCTTGGCCATATTCGCGGCGGGCTAGGCCTTGCCAACGTAGGCGGCTCGATGATTTTTGGTGGTATTTCCGGTACCGCTGTGGCGGACTCGGCGAGTATCGGCTCGGTGATGATTCCGGGCATGGCGCGCTCGGGCTACGACAAGCCCTTTGCCGCCGCGGTGACGGCCGCCTCGTCAACCATCGGGCCGATTATTCCGCCTAGCGTGCCGATGATTATCGCAGGCTCATTAAGCGGTATCTCCGTAGGCCGGATGTTTTTGGCTGGTGCGGTGCCCGGCCTTTTAATGGGTCTGGCCATGATGGTCACGGTGTACATTCTGGCCGTTCGTCGAGGCTACCCCAAAGAGAAGCGCGTGCCGGTCCTGCAGCTTCTGCGCGAAGCGAAAACAGCCTTCTGGGCGCTTTTGATGACCGTGATTATTCTTTACGGCATCATCGGCGGCTTCTTTACGCCCACTGAAGCCTCGATTGTGGCCAGTCTTTACGCCTTGGTGGTAGGCATGTATGTCTACAAGGGGCTTACCTGGCGCAAACTGCCGGGCATTCTGGTCGATACTGTTTTGACCTCGTCAGCGCTTTTGTTGATGGTGGGCCTGGCTAACCTGTTCGGCTGGATTCTGACCAGCGAGCAGATTCCTCAGATGATCGCCACGCTGATTCTTTCCATCAGTGAAAACCCGCTGATCGTGCTGCTGATTCTCAACCTGATCCTGCTGTTTGTCGGCGCCTTCATGGAAACCATCGCCGCGCTGATCATTCTATTCCCGGCCCTCGTAGGCGTGGCCACCGGTGTGGGTGTGGACCCAGTGCACTTTGCCGTCATTGCCGTGCTTAACCTGATGATTGGCCTGACCACGCCGCCGGTCGGGGTGTGTCTGTTTGTCGTCGCTGGCATCGGTAAGCTGCCCATGCTTTCGGTAGCGCGTGCGATTGTACCTTTCCTGCTATGCAACCTGGCAGTACTGATGCTGGTGACCTACGTACCGGCTATTTCACTCTGGCTGCCTAATCTGCTGATGGGGAGTAACTAGGCATGTCCATGAAACGTATTAATGCAGCGCCGCCATCCGGCCATATCAGCATTGTCCATCTTGGCTTGGGCGCGTTTCACCGTGCTCACCAAGCGGTTTATCTTGAGCGCTATCGCCAGCGCACAGGCGATGGCGAGTGGGGCGTATGTAGCGCCAATTTACGCTCGAGTGTTGACCTGGTAGATAGCCTGCGCAAGGCGGGTTACCACTATCAGGTGGCGGAATATGCCGACAGCCAGACGCTGACGCTACGCGAGATCGGCGTGATTGAAGAAACGCTGTTTTCCGGCCGCGATGCGTCGGGCAACTGGGGGCGGGATAGAGACGCGCTGCTTGAGCGGCTGGCGGCGCCAGCGACGCGTATTGTCACGCTGACCGTGACGGAAAAAGGGTATTTCCTGAACCCGACCAGCGGTGAGCTGCGCCTGGATGACCCCATGGTAGCGGGCGATATCGCCTCACCTAGCGAGCCGCGGACCGCTCCTGGCTTACTGGTTGAAGCGCTGGCTCGGCGGCACGCCGCGGGCGTGGCACCGTTTACCGTGCTTTCGTGCGATAACATGCCACACAACGGTCAGCGTACTCGTAAAGCCGTGGTTAAGCTTGCCCAGCAGCGCAGCGCCGAACTTGCCGAGTGGATTGATGCTGAAGTGGCGTTTCCAAGCTCCATGGTCGACCGCATTGTGCCTGCGATGACCGACGCTGACTTTGAGCGCTTGGCTGCCTTGGGTGTTGCTGATCCTAATGCCGTGGTGGGTGAGGCATTCTCGCAGTGGGTGGTAGAGGACAACTTCCCCACCGGGCGGCCAAGCTGGGAGGCCGACGGCGTAGAAATGGTCGCCGATGTTGCCCCGTTTGAAACCATGAAGCTGCGAATGTTGAACGGTAGCCATTCTCTGCTGGCCTATCTGGGTGCTTTGGAAGGTGTTGAAACGGTGTATGACGGCATCAACCAACCGGCACTGCGCGCGCTGCTGCGCCGCTACATGCTGGAAGAAGCCGCACCGACGCTTAATATGCCCGAAGGCACTGACCTTGCGGCGTACGCTGATTCGCTACTTTCACGCTTTACCAATGACAGCTTGCGCCACCGTTTGCAGCAGATCGCCATGGACGGCAGCCAGAAGCTGCCCCAGCGCTGGCTGAGCGGCGCTCTTGAGCGTATTCAAGCGGGTCAGGCATCGCCTTGCACTGCATTAGGAATGGCTGGGTGGATTCGTTATACCGATGGCCAAGAGCTAAACGGCAAGCTTTATACCGTTGATGATCCCATGGCAAAGCAGTTTGCTGAGCTACATCAGACTCACGGTGGCCAGCCGGTCGCGTTGGTAAACGCATTTTTAGCCATGGACGAAGTGGTACCGCCCGCGTTGGCAACACATCAGCCGTTTGTCGACGACGTAGTAGCGGCCTATCGCGCCTTAACGCAAGATGGGTTAAATGCCGCGTTAGCAGCGCTAGGCATCGAAGGATAGGGAGTTATTTATGGAGCATACCTGGCGCTGGTTCGGCCCTAACGATGCGATACGTCTTGAGGAAATTCGCCAAGCCGGTGCGACCGGCATTGTGACGGCACTGCATGAAATACCTAATCACCAAGTGTGGCCGGTCGAGGCTATTCAAGCGCGCAAGAACCTGATTGAGACCGCCGGGCTTCGCTGGTCGGTGGTTGAGAGTGTGCCGGTCCATGAAGCGATAAAGCAGGGCCTGCCCGAGCGCGATGCGTTAATTGAAACGTACTGCCAAACGCTACGTAATTTGGCAGCTTGCGGTATCGACACCGTTTGTTACAACTTTATGCCAGTGCTCGACTGGACGCGAACCGATCTCGTCCATGCACTGCCGGATGGTGCGCTGGCGCTGCGCTTTGATCACACCGCGTTTGCGGCGTTTGATCTCTATATTCTTAAGCGGCCAGGGGCCGAGTCTGAGTATAGCGAAGCGGATAAGCAAATGGCCCAACGCTACCTTGAGACGCTTGATCAGACCGCCCGCGACAAGCTGGTGACGACACTGATTGCCGGGCTGCCTGGGGCTGAAGAACACTATACGTTGGAACAGTTTCGCAATGTGCTGGCGGAGTATGCCGAGATTGATGCTGAAAAGCTGCGCGAAAATCTTGGCTACTTTTTACAAGCGATTATTCCAGTGGCTGAAGAAGTCGGCATCCGTATGGCGATCCACCCCGATGATCCACCCCGGTCGCTTCTCGGTTTGCCACGGGTAGTTTCAACGCATCAGGATGCGCAGTGGGTGGTGGATCATGTGCCCAGCCCGGCCAATGGCCTAACGTTTTGCACCGGCTCATATGGTGTTCGTGAAGACAACGACCTGGTTGCCATGGCTCGTCACTTTGCCCCACATATTCACTTTATCCACCTGCGTGCCACAAAGCGCGAGGCTGACCCACGTTCGTTCCACGAAGCACCGCACCTGGAAGGTAACGTTGATATGGTCGGCGTTATTCAGGCACTGGTCGAAGAGGAGCGTCGCCGTGAAAAAGAGGGCGGGGCGCGTTTGCCATTACGCCCCGACCATGGCCACCATATTCTTGACGATCAGCAGCGTAAAACCGCACCGGGCTACCCGCTTTATGGCCGTATGCGAGGGCTTGCCGAGTTGCGCGGTATTGAGCTTGCGGTACGCCAGTTGATGGATTAAATGGTTATCTGAAGCGTGCTGAAAAGTAGCCCACCCTGAATCGGGACCTCAAAGAACCTCACTGCTTAAGCAACAGTGGGGTTCTTTTTGTCGGTGCACTCGTGTGTCGGTAATTATCTAAGCGACTAAACGGGCAATCACGCCAGGCAATTCATTGGCATGCTGAATGCCAACGGCGCCTTCGGGCGTGCTCTCTTCATCAGGAAAGTGGTTAATATGGATAACGTGCATACCTGCAGCCAACCCGGCTTCTACGCCTACGGCCGCATCGTCGATCACAATGCACTGCTCGGGCGCGTAGCCCATTGCCGCCGCCGCCTTGCGGTAAAGCTCGGGGTCGGGTTTCCAGACATTCAGGGTATAAGCACTGAATAAATTCCCTTTAAAATGGTGGCCTAAACCAGTGCTTTCCATGGCACAGCGGATCTTGCGCTCGGGGCCGTTAGATACCACGGCTTTGGCGTAGCTGCTTAATTGATCAAGCGCATCTGGAATGCCAGCGATGGGTTCAAGCTCTGCCCGCATGCGGGCTTCCATGCGTGTCCGCATACCGGCTTCAAGCGTCGCCGCCTGGTCTTCTGTGAGGGGCTGAAAGCGCGCTTCTAACGTATTGACTATCGTGTGAAAGCGTACTCCATGAAACTCCTCCATATACTGACGCGCAGAGAACGGTAGGCCGAACTCCGGAAGAATGTCGCCCATTACCTCTGCAAGGAGTACTTCGCTGTCTACCAGCGTGCCATCGCTGTCAAACAGTAGGCAGTAATCGGCGGTCGTTGCGCTGGGCGTTGCTCTGGGCATAGCAGGACTCATTGGCGTACGTCCTCGTTAACCAGGTTAATGGGAGGCTTGCCCTGTAGGGCCAAGCGAATATTATCCACGGCGCGCTGAGCCATTGCCTGGCGAGTCTCATGTGTTGCGGAACCAATATGGGGCAGGGCAACGACGTTGGTCATGTTAAGTAAAGGGGAGGTGGCTGGCAGCGGTTCCTGCTCGAAGACATCCAGACCCGCTGCTTTAATGGTGCCTTTCTCAAGTGCGTCAATTAGCGCTGATTCATCGACGACTTTACCGCGAGCAATGTTGATGAAAATACCTGAGGACTTCATGCGTGCAAACTCGTCGGCACCGATTAGGTGCTTGGTCTCTGCGGTTAGCGGGACGGTCACACAGACAAAGTCAGCTTTTTCCAATAGTTCGTTAAGCTCACAGCGCTTGGCTCCTAGCTCTGCTTCGCGTTCAGGTTTGGGAGACGCGTTGGAGTAGAGAATCGACATGCCAAAGCCAAGTGCACCGCGCCGGGCAACCGCTTGGCCGATGCGTCCAAAACCTATCATGCCCAGCGTTTTTCCGTGTACGTCGTTACCAAAGTGATCAGGGCCAAGGCTGGCTTTCCAGTTGCCCGCTTTCACCCATTCGGCAAGTTCAGTTACCCGGCGTGCTGAGGCCATCACCAGTGCAAAACCGGTATCAGCGGTCGTTTCAGTGAGCACATCAGGCGTGTTGCACAGCATAATGCCACGCTTGGTTAACTCATCCACGGGGATGCTGTCGTAACCCACCGAAATTGTCGAAATAACTTCAAGCGCGGGCGCCGCATCCAGTAATTCAGGTGTAATGGGCAGTCCTGAGCCGATAATGCCGTGTGCCTTCGATAGCATGTCGAGCACATCTTGCTGAGTGGGATCAAGTGGCCCTGAGTGCTCAATAAGCTCAAAGTGTTGCGCTAGCGTTTCTTTTAGTGGATCGCCAAGTCGTCCTGTCACAATGATACTTTTTTTCATGCTATCTCCTCGTGTTGTGATTGTTACATGTGACCTTAGTGCTCAAGTTGTTCCAGCTTGTCCCTGGTGGGCAAACCTTCCATATCACCGACGACTTGTACGGCCTGGGCGCCTACCAGATTGCCACGTTTAAGCGCATCACGAGCAGTTAGGCCATCCAGCAGTGCGCTGATCGCACCGACCGCGAAGCCATCGCCAGCCCCTACGGTATCAACAACGTTGGCGACCGGCTGGCCGGGCACGTTGATGCTTTCCAAAGAGCCTCCCAGCGTGCCGCGATAATAGCTGCCCTCTGGCCCCAGCTTGATGATAACGGCCTTGGCACCGCGCTCAAGGTAGAAATCGGCAATCGCTTCGGGCGATTCGCAGCCGGTCAAAAGCCGCCCTTCGGAAAGTCCCGGTAGTACCCAGTCAGCCAGACTTGCCAGCTCATTTAAGGTATCACGCATGACAGCTTCGCTGGGCCAAAGTGACGGGCGTAAATTGGGGTCGAAGGAAATGCTGGCGCCGCTTTGGCGTGCCTGCTGCATCAAGTGGCGGGTTAATTCCAGGGCGCTTTTAGAAAGCGCAGGGGTAATGCCGGTAGCATGCAGATGAGTGAGCGACTGAAAATCGATGGAAGCGGCATCTTCAATGCTTAAGTGGCTGGCGGCACTGCCGCGCCTGAAGTACTCAACCCGTGGGTCGGCACCGTTTTCTGCGCGCTCTTTGAACATCAGCCCGGTGGGGTGGTGTTCATCAAGCTGAATATACCGGTCGTCAACTCCTTCAGCTTTTAAAGACTGCTGAATAAACCTGCCCTGGCTGTCGGTGCCCACTCGGCTCAACCAGCCAACGTGAAAACCCAGGCGCGAAAGGCCAATGGCGACGTTATTGTCGGCGCCTGCTAAACGGCGATGAAAGCTTTCGACTTCTGCTAGATCACCCGGTGTATTCGCCACCAGCATGGCCATGGCTTCGCCAAAAGTCAGTATCCGTGGGGAGGAGAACGTTGTATTTGCCATCAGGATATTCTCTTTTTAAGGGTGTTAAGGATTTGGCTAAAGCGTTGTACTGCCGCGGATCTGTAAACGCGGCGCATGGCGGTAGCGTACGGGCGATGCCTGCGCTGAGCCGTTAAGCTGGTTGAGCAGGCAACTGACGGCAGCATGGCCGATATCATCGGTAGGCTGGGCCAGGGTGGTGATGCCTGGCGTTATCAGCTCACACCAATCCAGTTCGTCAATTCCCATTAAACCGGTAGGGCCCAAAGGGATGCCCAACTGTTGAAAACTGCGTGTCATAGCGAGCGTGACGTTACCGTTAGCGCATAAAACAGCGCCTGGTGATGAGGCAGTGTGCTGGTTAAAGTTGGCTAACGTTTCAATGTGAGGTGCTGCATTGTCCAGTATCAGCGTCTGGCTTTTGATCCCTAAGCTCTCTGCTTGTTGATTAAAGCGCTGTAGCCGTTCCTGGCGGGTACTGGCATGTGCAGGCGACTCACTGACATAGAGAAGGGAGCGATACCCTTGTTGCACGAGATGATTCAGTGCCATATCGATCGCTAGCGCGTTATCAAGCCCGATCACATCAACGTCAAGTTGGTGAACTTCGCGATCAAGTAGCACGAGGGGGACACCGCTATGCATGAGTGCCTGTAACTGCGCTTCAGGCTGCCCGGCAGCATTAATCATCAAGCCCTCTACCTGATACGACGTCAACAGGCGCAGGTGCTGCTGTTCTCGTTCTGGGTCGTTATCGGTATTGCAGACGATTAATGAATAACCGTGAGCCCGAGCTGCTTGCTCTATGCCATGGACAACTGCCACTGAGAACGGATTACGGATATCGGCCACCAGTACGCCCAGTAGGCGCGAGCCGCCTCCCTTGAGACCGCGTGCCATTAAATTAGGCTGGTAGCCCAGCGTCGTGGCGGCGTTGGCAATGCGCGCTTGAAGGCTGGGCGTTAGCCGTTCGCGCTCCGGGCCGAAAAAGCGCGATACGCTGGTTTTAGACGTGCCCGCCAGTTTAGCGACTTCAATAAGTGTGGCGCGCGCAGAGGCAGGGGGCATGTTGGCTATCCATTAAACAGTAAAATGGGAACGTTCCCAATCGGCTCCAACATAGTGAGTTTTGGGTTTAAAGGCAATACGCCTTAAGGCTCAGTAGAAGAGTCGGCGAAAACACATGGTTAAGAAAAATTAAGTGGACGGCCTCTGCTAGGCTGTAGAGACAAGCATAATAGGCGAACGTAATGCAGTCACACGAGTACCAGCAGTATGATGCCACCGGCCTTGCCGAACTGATCCGCCGCCGGGAGGTGAGTCGCGCAGACGTTCTGGAGGCTGCCTTTAAGGCGATTGAAGCGTTAAATCCCGCCCTGAAAGCGGTCGTTAGAACGCGATTTGAGAAAGCCCGGCGTGAGAGCGAGGAGATCGCCGATGACGCGCTCTTTGGTGGAGTGCCCACCTTAAGTAAAGATCTGTTGATGGGGTTGGCCGGTGAACCCTTGGCCTCCGGATGTGCTGCGTTAACTCAGTGGCGCCCTAAAGAGGATTCGCCGATTATCCACCGCTCAAAAGCTGCTGGTTTGGTCGTTATTGGGCAAACAGCCACGCCTGAATTGGGATTGATGGGAATTACCGAGCCTAAAGCCTTTCCGCACCCTGTTAACCCATGGCGGAAGGGGTATTCACCCGGTGGCTCCAGCGGCGGTGCGGCCGTGGCAGTGGCTAGCGGAATTGTGCCGTTGGCGTTGGCCGGGGACGGTGGTGGCTCCATCCGTATTCCTGCCAGCTACTGTGGGCTTTTTGGCTTTAAACCTACGCGTGGGCGGATGCCGCTTGACCCAAACCATGGGGAAGTGTGGCAGGGGGCGGTCATTGAGCATGCGTTGACGCGCAGCGTACGAGATAGTGCGGCGCTGTTGGAGAAGGTGAACGGTATGGCGCCTTCCGGCCCGTACCCAGTGCGCGCTGAAACCGGCTTCGTAACGGCATTAGCGTCCTCGCCTAAGCGATTACGTATTGCTGTATCGCTGGGCGAGCCTTTAAGCCGTGGCTTGGGCACGCAGTTAAGCTCGGAAGTAAAAACAGCGGTTAATAAAGCTGCCGCCGCGCTAACGGAAATGGGCCATGAGGTGGAGTGGTGCGAGCCGGCGGTGGATGGTGAAGCCCTGGCAGATAGCTACCTGACGCTTTACCTTGGCCACTTGGCGGCGGACCTTAGCTGGATTAGCCAACAAACCGGCGTACCCATGCACCGCTTGGCGATTGAACCCTCTACACGTGCTATCGGCCGGTTGGGAAGCAAGCTGTTAGCGCAGGATTACGAGCTGGCGAAACGCCATTGGCACGTGGTCGCTGAACAGATGAGCCGTTTTCATCAACGCTTTGATGCGCTGGTGATGCCGGTCACCGCAGATACCGCGCCTGAAATTGGTAAGCTCTATCCATCCGCGGCACGTGAACGCTTAATGTCTGTGCTGGCCATTCCCGGGGCATCATCGCTGGCGCTAAAGGCTGGCTTATTAAAGAGGCTGGCGGTGGATGCTCTTGGCCGCACGCCGTTCACCCAATTAGCCAATCTGACCGGCCAGCCCGCCATGTCAGTGCCTTTGCATATGGCCGCCAATGGCCTACCGGTAGGCGTGCAAATAGTCGGGCGGTTTGGTGAAGATAAACAGCTCTTACAGCTAGCTGCGGCATTGGAACGGCACGATGCCTGGCAGCATCAATTACCGCTGCAAGCGTTCCGCTCTTAGGCAGGGTAAACTACGCGGCTTTACTATGCCGCTTGGCCTTATGCATGCATCCAACCTATGAATTAAACGACGCTGGAGACCGCTACTTTGACGGTCTGGTCGACAAGTTTTCACGCTCGCTTTACCAGGCGCCTCGCGGCGAGCTGCGCTTGGCGATGCTGGATTACTTGCTGCCGCAAATGCTTGAACTAACTCAGCAGCCCGTACTGGATGTCGGCGGCGGGTTAGGTCAGCAGGCGGCGTGGTTTGCCGAACGCCAGCACCCGGTCACCATGGCCGAGCCCTCGCTGGATATGCTTACGTATGCCAAGCATTGGCACAGTGAAGCTAAACGGCTGCCTAGCGAGGCGATGGCCTACGTGCATGCCCCGCTTCAGGATTTACGCCAGCAAGCGCCGGGCCCTTGGCCATTGATTACCTGCCATGCGGTGCTTGAGTGGTTGGGCGACCCGCGCTCAGCGATGGCTAGCCTGGCAAGCCTGCTCGCGCCCGGCGGGCAGTTGAGCCTGATGGTGTTTAACCGCGATGCGCTGCGCTTTTCCAACGCGGTGAAAGGCAATCTGGAAAAGGCGCTAAGTGATCGTTTGGAAGGCATGGGCAAGCGGCAGCGCTTAACGCCTATTTCGCCGGTCACCCATGCTGAGGTAGTTGAGTGGGGGGCGGAAAACAGTCTTGAAGTGGCAAGCGTTGCGGGTATCCGTGTGTTTCAGGATTACCTACGCCTGCCACCCGCCAGCGACAAAGAGCGTGAAACGCTGCTGGCGCTCGAAAAGACGTACTGCCAACAAGACCCGCACTGGCGGCTGGGTCGTTATTTACTCTACACGTTGATTAAACCGGAGACTTCCCAATGAGTGCCCAATCACCTGCCTGCCAGCTGCTGGAACGTCAACAGGATGACTACACGGCACTTATGGTCGTAGCGCCACCGGTTGATGCCTGGTTAATCGCGCAATCCGCAGGCGTTATCAGTGGGGATCTTGGTGTGCTAAGCGAGTGGCAAGCTGCCGATAAGGGAGCGTTTAGCCCCTTCGCGCTGCCTGAAAATGCCGTTCCCCACGGCGAGATAGTGTTGTTCTGGCCTAAAGCGCATCAGCTAGGCATTTGGTGGCTTGAGTGGCTATGCAGCGTGCTACCCATGGGCACGGCCATTGAGATTGTCGGTGAGCACAGTGGTGGCGTGAAACGTGTGCCTAACGTACTCGCAGAGCGGGGGATGATTTGTGACAAGCGCGATAACGCGCGGCGCTGTTCCCTCTTTGCCACACGCACCATCGCGCTTGAGAATACCCTGGAAGACGCTTGGCAGCGCTTTGATGCTTTGGGCTTAACGCTGGTTAGCCATCCCGGCGTTTTTGGTCATGGCAAGGTAGATGAAGGCACGCTGCTACTATTGGACAGTCTGGAAAAAGAGCTGCCTAAAGCGCCTCAACGTATTCTCGATATGGGCTGTGGCGATGGCATTATTAGCGCCTGGCTTGCCAAGCGGGGTCATGCGGTAACCGCCGTGGATGTCAGCGCTTTTGCTGTAGAGGCAACGCATCGCACGCTAGAGGCTAATCAGGTTAATGGGCACGCTTTGCAAAGCGATGTGTATAGCGCATTGGAAAGCGAAACCTACGATTTTATTATTAGTAACCCGCCGTTTCATCAAGAGCGAGACGTAAGCTACGGGCCCAGCCAACGCTTGATTCGCCAAGCGCCTAAGCATCTTGCTAACCATGGGCGTCTCATCATGGTCGCCAATGTGTTCTTGCCTTATCCGGACCTTCTCACCGAGGCTTTTGGCAGCTTTGAAACGCTTGCTGATAATCGGCGGTTTCGAGTCTACCGTAGCCAGCGTAGCTGACACTATTTCCTCACACTAACCATATTCAACTACCGACGCACTCCCATTTCACGGCTATGATGCTGATAGGCATTGGGCAGTTTAATGAACGTTGTGCGGGGTAGAGACGATGGTTAAAAGCAGTAGAAGCATCGTGATATTGGGTAGTGCGGTTGTGCTAGGTGGGCTGCTGGCGCTGGGGTTGGTCGGAGGTGGTAGCTACATCAAACAGGCGGCCGACGTGTGGCAGCAGTCTTCGCGCAATGTCACCGTGCGTGGTTTGGCCGAGCGTGAGGTGGCGGCCGATTTGGTGCTATGGCCATTTAACTACAGCGTGAGCGCTAATAGCTTAAGCGACCTGGAGCAGCAGCTTTCCAATAATGACCAGGCGGTTCGTCGCTTTTTGGAGTCTCAGGGATTTGAACTCGGGCATATCAGCACAACACCCCCCAGAATTACCGACCAGTTTAGTAATCTCTATGGTGGACAGCGTCCTGATGAGCGTTACCGCGCTGAGGCCACGTTGCTGCTGCGTTCGCCGGATGTTGAGGGCGTGATGCAGGCAATGCCAGGGACCTCGTCGCTGGTACGTCAAGGGGTTTTGCTCTCGCCAAGTTACGAGTACCAAACCGAGTTTCTATTTACCGGCTTGGAGGCGATCAAGCCTGAGATGATTGCCGAGGCGACTGCTGACGCGCGTAATGCCGCCCAGCAGTTTGCAGAAGACTCCGGGAGTCAGGTAGGGCAGATCCGCCAGGCAACCCAAGGCTATTTCTCGATTGATGATTTGGACAGCTACACCCCGCATATCAAGCGTGTCCGAGTGGTGACGACTATCGACTATGCCTTAAAAGATTAGGAAGCCCCATGCACTAAAGCGAGGCATAGCGGATCGCAGTAACGGTGTAGAACACCTTCCCATTCGGAGTAAGCACTTCTACATC
The DNA here is from genome assembly GCF_052378905.1 of Halomonas sp. AOP22-C1-8. Lineage (NCBI taxonomy): Bacteria > Pseudomonadati > Pseudomonadota > Gammaproteobacteria > Oceanospirillales > Halomonadaceae > Halomonas > Halomonas sp. AOP22-C1-8. The sequence continues at coordinate 57,045 of NZ_JBQSYD010000018.1, forward strand.
GTCATCGACCCCTTTGCCGAGAAGTGCCTTGGCCATGGGCGCATCAATACTGATCCAGCGCTTTTGGGTATCGATTTCGTCGTGTCCTACAATCCGTATGCTAAGCGCTTCGCCATCTTCATCCTCCAGCTCGACAAATGCCCCAAAAAATATCTTGTTGGTGTCTGCGGGTAGTCGATCAACCACCTGCAGCTCATCCAGACGTAGGGTCAAATAGCGAATCCGCGCAATCACACGGTTCAGCTCTTTCTTGTTGTAAGTGTAATCAGCGTTTTCACTACGGTCGCCAAGCGCAGCGGCTTCGCCTACTTTTGTTGAGAGTGCGGGGCGTTTGACTCTGGATAAGTGATCCAAAATTCCGCGTAAACGCGCGGCGCCCTCGGCGGTAATCAAATTGCTTTTGGGCGCCTGGCGCGGATCTTTTGCCGGATCGCGCCAGCGGGTCATGTTACGACCTTTCATTAAGGGACTCTCATCTGGTTAAAGATAGCGCTGGTTAAAGACGACTGTAGGGTAAAGAGAAAGTAAACAAAAGCACAGCGACATCACTCGCGGCTAGCGAATCAATCAAACGTTCGTTACATTGTGAGAATAGGCTGATTAGCGCTTAACAACGCAGCGTCTATATGTCGATATAAAAACAACTCAGGAGATAATAATGCGCACACGACCGTTTTCTCGTTTGATAATGACCGCAGCGCTTGGCAGCACGCTAATGCTGTTACCCTTAACGGCTTTGGCCTATGAAAACGAACTGTTCTCCTTGAAGAACCGTTGGGAACATACGGTGAGCGACTTGCCAGCTAACCAGCGTGAAGGCACGTTGGACGTTTTGTCCAATGAAGTCACGACGTTGGCCAGCGAAAACCCGGATCAGCCGGAGCTTCTGATTTGGCAGGGCATTATTCTGGCTTCTTATGCGCGTGAACGTGGTGGTTTAGGCGCGTTGGGTATTGCTGGTGATGCACGTGATGCGCTTGAACAGGCCATTGCGCTTGATCCGCAAGGAGGAAACGGTTCTGCCTACGTCACACTGGGCGCACTTTACGACAACGTACCTGGGCGCCCAATTAGCTTTGGAAGCAGTGAAAAAGCTCAGCAAATGTTTCAGCGTGCCGTTGAGATTCGCCCTGAAGGTATCGACGTCAACTACTATTACGCCGCGTTCCTGCTTGATGAAGGGGACACCGCCGCTGCCCGCGAGCACGCTGAACGCGCGGTGAACGGTACTCCACGAGCGCAGCGTGAACTCTCCGATGAAGCGTTACGCCGCGATGCCCAAGCCATGCTAAACCGTCTGTAACCCCGCCCAGGCCAGGTTGGCATTCCCGGTAGCAAGCATTGATAATGGGGTAATTGTGATTACTGGGAGTGCCGCATGGCATTCAATGCTAAAACTTCATCATTAGAAACACCGCCTTTTGGCCGTGACGATATAGAGCTGATTGAGCGTAAAACGCTTCATCAGGGCTTTTTTCGCTTGGAAGCCATGGAACTACGCCACCGGCTTTTTGAAGGTGGTTGGAGCAAGCCCATGCATCGCGAAGTGCACCACCGTCGCGATGCGGTAGGCGTATTGCTTTACGACCCTGCACGGGATGCGCTTGTGCTGGTGGAGCAGTTTCGTGCTGGCGCTTTCGATGATCCCGTTTCGCCCTGGAAGCTAGAGCTGGTTGCAGGGTTGGTTGAACAAGATGAATCACTCGAAGAGGTTGCCCGGCGCGAAGCGCTGGAAGAGTCGGGCTGCGTGGTAGGCCCGTTAACGCTAATGCATACGTACTACCCAAGCCCTGGCGCGTGCAACGAACGCGTAACGCTTTTTTGTGGGCTGGTTGATACTCAAGGTATGGGCGGTATTCATGGCCTTGATGAGGAGCATGAAGATATTCGTGTTCACGTGGTGTCTTTTCCGACCGCGTGGGAACTCTTGATACAGGGAAGACTCGACAACGCCATGTGTTTGATTGGATTGCACTGGCTAGCTGGTCAGCGTGCTTCGTTGCGCGCGGCATCCCAACGAGCGCTCACGTAAAGTGAAAACCACGAGGAGTGTTCATGGCAAGAACAGCCTATGTCACCGATTTAAAGTCGCTCCAGGGGGAGTGCAGCGCCAACTACCTGCGGTTATTACGCCTGGTGGGCGATATGGAGAGTGGCCAGCGCCGAGAGATCGCCTTAAGCAGTGACGAGCAGTACTTTGGCGATTTGCAACTGACCGTATTGGAACATGCCCCTTACACCACCATGGTGGCGGTCACTCAAAGCGGTCCGTTGGATTCAGTTATGGACGGCCCGCGCATGCGCGTGCACCTTTACCATGACGTGCGTATGGCGGAAGTGACGGATTTTCAGCGTCAGCGCCACTTTAGTGGCCGCTATCGATATCCTAATGCGCAGATGCATCAGCCTGATGAAAAGCTCCAGTTAAACCGCTTTTTAGGCGAATGGTTAGCGCATGGACTAGCCCATGGTCATACTTGCGATTTACCGGAGATGCGCTAATGCGCCTTGTACAGATTACCGATGCTCACTTGCATGCTGATGTTACTACACGTTCGCGTGCGGGGGTTCCTTGGCTGCATTTTCAACGTGTTCTCGCGGCAGCAGCGGCTGAACGTCCGGACGTTATCGTTGTGACGGGAGACATCAGTCAGGATGAAACGGCCGCTTCCTATACACTGGCCAAGGAGGCGTTGGCTGACCTTCCTTGCCCGTGGTTTTGGCTCCCGGGCAATCACGACCAGGTAGCATTCATGTGCGCCGAGCATCCGCTGCTTGACGAGGTAGATTTGCAGCAGTGGCGTCTGCTGCTGCTCAATACCCAAGTGCCGGGCCAACCCTTCGGCGAGCTGGGCAGCGAACAGTTGATGGCATTAACGACACGTTTGGAAGAGGATGACCGCCCCACGCTGATTGCCATGCACCATCCACCGGTGGATGTTGGCGCTGACTGGATGGATGCTATCGGCCTACAAGATCGTGAAGCGTTTTGGCAGGTTTTAAGCGCTTATCCTCAGGTGAAAGTCGTGCTGTTTGGTCACGCTCACCAAGCGTATGCGCAGCACATTGAAACAGCGGCAGGTTCAGTGAGTGTTTACGGCTGCCCAGCCATGTCTGATCAGTTTATGCCGGGCGCTGATGAATTTACGATTGATGAAGCCTCACGGCCTGGTTACCGAGTGATAAACCTTAGCGGTGAGCAGTGGGATACCTGGGTCGAGCGCGTTGACGTATAGCGATATCATGTTTTTTATGTTCGTTAGGCGATAAAAGAATAAAAAGATAGTTATTAATTCTTTTGGGTTATTATTGACTCGGCGTTACTCTACCCACAATCGAACGTATAACGTTTTAATTCAGCGTGTACTGCAAGCTTATAAAAATTGGCTTGTTTTGTGAGGTAGCAGACCATGACTCAGTTCTCCCCGCTCTCTTCGACGCCCCGGCGTGAGGTGCCCAGCGCACTTAGCGCCGCGCGTCTCACTCATTTAAAACAGCTTGAAGCCGAGTCCATCCATATCATTCGTGAAGTGGCGGCTGAGTTCAGTAACCCGGTTATGATGTATTCGATCGGCAAAGACTCTTCGGTGATGCTGCACCTGGCGCGGAAGGCATTTTATCCCGGTACCCCGCCGTTTCCACTGATGCACGTGGATACCACTTGGAAATTCCGGGAAATGATCGAGTTTCGTGATCGCATGGCTTCCGAGGCAGGCATGAAACTGATCGTGCACACCAACGAAGAGGGGCGAGAGGCGAATATCAACCCGTTCGAGCATGGCAGTGCCAAATATACCGATATCATGAAAACCCAAGCGCTCAAGCAGGCGCTGGACAAGCATGGTTTTGATGCTGCGTTTGGCGGTGCCCGGCGCGATGAGGAAGCCTCTCGGGCCAAGGAGCGCGTCTACTCTTTCCGCGACAAATACCACCGTTGGGATCCCAAAAATCAGCGTCCTGAGCTCTGGAACATGTATAACGCCAGGGTCAACAAGGGTGAGTCGATTCGTGTGTTCCCGCTTTCCAACTGGACGGAACTGGATATCTGGCAGTACATCTATCTGGAGTCTATCCCGATTGTGCCGCTGTACTACGCAGCCAAGCGCCCAGTGGTTGAGCGCGACGGCATGCAGGTGATGGTAGACGACGATCGTTTGCCGCTAGCGCCAGGTGAAGTGCCTGAAGAGAAGTCGGTGCGTTTCAGAACGCTTGGGTGCTACCCGCTAACCGGCGCAGTGGAGTCTGAAGCGGCAACGTTGCCGGAAATTATCCAGGAAATGCTGCTGACCCGCACCAGTGAGCGCAGTGGCCGCGCCATTGATCGCGACCAAGTGGGTTCGATGGAGAAGAAAAAGCGCGAGGGCTATTTCTAATGTCTCACCAGTCTAATTTAATCGCCGATAACATCGAGCAGTACCTGCACGAGCATGAAAACAAAGACCTGCTGCGTTTTATTACCTGTGGCAGTGTCGACGACGGCAAGTCGACCCTGATCGGCCGCTTGCTGCACGACTCCAAAATGATTTTTGAAGATCAGCTAGCGGCGATTACACAAGCGTCCAAAACCAGCGGTACCACGGGTGATACGGTTGACTTGGCGCTATTGGTAGACGGTCTGCAGTCCGAGCGTGAGCAGGGCATTACTATTGATGTCGCCTATCGGTTCTTCTCGACGGATAAGCGCAAATTTATCATTGCCGATACGCCAGGCCATGAGCAGTACACACGTAATATGGCCACCGGTGCTTCTACGGCAAGCCTTGCGATTATCCTTATCGACGCTCGCTATGGCGTGCAAACCCAAACGCGTCGGCATAGCTTTATTGCTGACTTGTTGGGCATTCAGCACTTGGTAATTGCTGTCAATAAAATGGATTTAGTGGGCTTTTCCGAGCAGCGCTTTGAGGAAATCAAGGCAGAGTACCGCGCGTTTGCAACGAATTTGCAGGTGGACGATATCCAGTTTGTGCCCATGTCGGCGCTCAACGGCGATAACGTCGTTAACCGTAGCGAGCACACGCCGTGGTATCGCGGCGAGACACTGATCGAACTACTCGAAAATACCGAAATCAGCCAAGACGACAACCTGACGGATCTGCGTTTGCCCGTACAGTATGTCAATCGGCCGAACCTGGATTTTCGTGGTTACTGCGGGACGCTGGCCGCCGGCATCTTACGCCCCGGCCAAGCGGTAAAAGCGCTGCCTTCGGGTAAAACCTCTACCGTGGCGAGAGTCGTCACTTTTGAGGGCGATTTAAGCGAAGCCTATCCAGGCCAAGCGATTACCGTGACGCTTGAAGACGAGATCGATATTTCTCGTGGCGACTGGCTAGTAAGTGCCGATGAGGATGTGCCGCTTTCCAACCGGTTTACCGCTGATGTGGTCTGGATGCATGAAGACCCACTAACCCTTGGTAAGCTTTACGACTTTAAACTCGCCACCCGCGATCTTTCCGGGCAGGTCAGTGCTATTGACTATCAAATTGATGTTAATACGCTTGAAAAGCACACAGCGCAGGCGTTAAACCTCAATGCGATTGCCCGTTGTGATATCGAGCTTACCGCCACCGTACCCATCGATAATTATCGGGTTAGCCCTAAAACGGGAAGCTTTATTATTGTCGATCGGCTGACCAACGTAACGGTGGGGGCGGGAATGATTCGTGAAGCGGGATTACCAGGTGCTGCTGAAGCGCCCACCACGGACTGGTCAGCGTTTGAGAAAGACCTTAATGCGCTGGTACGCAAGCACTTTCCGCACTGGGAAGCCAACGATATTAGTCAATTGCTCAAACGCTAAATCATTTTTTATCAATAGTCTTTACCAATAGTCTTTATCAACAGGTTAGCCCGCTTTGATTAAGCGGGCTTTTTTATATCTACTTAAATCAAACATCTCTAATCTAGCGGTCGGCTCGCTTGACGCTCTCCCAAGATACGCCACACTGATAAAGCGTTTTCACGCACGCCTCATCACGAAAAGGAGAGCATGATGAACCAAACACTAAAGGGTAAACGCGTCGCTATTGTGGCGGCCGATGGCTTTGAGGAATCTGAGCTGAGTTCACCACGTGACGCACTCAAAAATGCCGGTGTTGATGTTGATATCGTGACACCTGAAGGCAACGATATCCGTGCCTGGGCAGAAGCTAATTGGGGTGATACATATTCGGCTGATAAAGCGCTAGCAGATGTCAATGAATCTGATTATCACGCCCTGGTACTGCCTGGCGGCTTGTTCAACCCCGATGAGCTGCGCATGAACGAGGACGCGCTTAGCTTCGTAAAAGAATTCTTCCAAGCGGGTAAGCCGGTAGCCGCTATCTGTCATGCGCCATGGATCCTCATTAATGCAGGCGTTGTGGATAGCCGCAAGATGACCTCGGTGGCAAGCGTTGCCCAGGATTTACGTAACGCCGGTGCCAACTGGGTAGATGAAGCGGTGGTATGCGATAACGCCTTGGTCACTAGCCGTACCCCCAAAGACCTGGAAGCGTTCAATGCCAAGCTCCTTGAAGAGCTGCAAGAAGAACGCCACTCAGGTCAACACGCCTAATGTCATGGTTGAGCCCGTGGGCAAGCTTTGTTAAAAGGCTTGTCCACACGGTTGCAAAACCGATGAAGCGAGATCGTGGCCGCGGGGGGATGGTCGTTCATCCTTACCGTGGTTACGGTTCGTCCAGTGAAGTGTTTTTGATGGGGCGGGTATTCCGCCAAGCCGCTCTTGGCCGCGCAATCCCACGCCGGGGGATGCTGCGTGACACAGCTGATGTAGCGCGCCGCATTTTTCGACGGGGCTTGGCCGGTGCCCAGGTCGATATTCGTATTGGTGAAAACGAACTGTCCCTGACAACCGACCGGGACGGTTATTTTGATGCGCACCTTCCGATTACCCATTCGCTGCCTATCGATGTGTCCTGGCATCGAGCGGATATTAGGGTGCATGCGGAAAACCAGTCGCCTGTACGTACTAATGTTGAGGTATACGTACCGCCACCGGAAACAGACCTGCTGATTATTAGCGATATTGATGACACGGTCATGTTTACCGGCGTTGCCGAAAAGCTAAAGATGCTCTATCGCCTGTTTGTGCGTAAACCGCACCGGCGTACGGCGTTTCCAGGCGTTGCCTCGCTTTATCAGGCGCTGCACCGGGGCGAAAGTGAGAAGGGCGAGCGACCTATTTTGTATGTATCCCGCGGGCCATGGGCTATTTATGAAATGCTCGAAACGTTCTTTCAGCTTAACCGGATTCCGGTGGGGCCGATCCTGTTTCTACGCGAGTGGGGAATTTCGCTGCGTCACCCCTGGCCGCGTCGCGCCGAAGCTCACAAGCGCCTGTTAATTGATCGAATGTTGACGCTGTTTGATGAGCTACCGTGCATCCTGATTGGCGATAGCGGACAGCACGACCCGGAAGTGTATGCCGAGATCGTGAAAGCCTATCCTGGGCGCATCAAGGCGATTTATATCCGCCGCGTGGATAAAGACCCTGAGCGCGAAAAGGCCATTCAACGGCTTCGAGATGAACTGGTCAATTCCGAGTGCGACTTGGTGCTCGCCCCCGACAGTGTATTGATTGCTGAGCACGCCCACGCCAATGACGATATTTCAGCGCGGGGCCTGGAAGCGGTCGAGCGCGATGTAAAAGCGCATCGCGAAGAAGAGCGTCGTGAAGCCCAAGGGGAAGTCTAGCCTCAACACTGTTGTTGCTAGCCCGGCCATGATAAAACGAACCCTTTCCCTGTTTTCTCCTAGTGAGTGTTAAGTCATCATGGTCGTTCTATTCGTCGTGCTGTTACTCGCGGTATTTATACTGCCCAATGTATGGGCAAAGTGGGTGCTAAAGCGCCATATGCGAGGACGTAATGACTACCCTGGCACCGGCGCTGAGCTTGCCGAGCATTTGCTACGGCGTCTGGGGATTAAAGACGTTCCCGTTGAGCGTACCGAATTCGGCGATCATTACGACCCAGAGACGCGCTGTGTGCGCCTTTCGCCTGACCATTATGATGGCTGCTCGTTAACGGCGGTCACCGTTGCCGCCCATGAAGTAGGCCATGCGTTGCAGCATCACCAGGGCTATGCGCCACTGCTGGCACGCAGCCGCTTGGTAGGTGTTGCCCAAAAGGCAGAAAAAATGGGCGCGATTCTAATGATGGCCGCGCCGTTTTTATTCTTGTTGACGCGCGTGCCGGGCGGTTTGGCGTTAGTCATTGGCATGGCGGTGATCAGCTTTGGTACCGCCGCCCTAGTGCATCTGGTCACGCTGCCGGTGGAGTTTGATGCCAGCTTCAACCGCGCACTGCCGCTTTTAAAAGAGTACGTGCCACCCTACGACATGCCGGGCGCTCGGCATGTGCTTACCGCTTGTGCGTTCACCTATGTTGCGGCTTCACTTGCCAGCATGTTGAACCTGGGCCGCTGGCTGGTGATCTTGCGCCGCTAAACGCTAACGACTGTGCTGGCTTAAATAACTGTTTTTACAGCCTGTTCCGGCTTATTGGCAATAATCACTGCCCGCTGCGGCGCCGGGTAGCCTTCAAGAGTGCGGGTACAATCATTGGGGTCTAAAAAGTCGGCCAAGGATTGATAGGTCATCCACTCGGTGGAGCGCTGCTCCTCCAGTGTCGTGACTGCTTCATCGACCACGCGAATATTGGTAAAGCCGCAACGGGTAAGCCAGTGGCAAAGTGCTTTTGATGAGGGCAGAAAATAAACATTAGGCATCGCGGCGTAACGCTCGCCGGGCACAAAGACCGTTTGCTCGTCGCCTTCCACCACCAGCGTTTCCAGTACCAGCTCGCCACCCGGCGCCAGGGCCGCTTTCAGTTGCTGAAGGTGCTCGAAAGGGGAGGCGCGGTGGTACAGCACGCCCATGGAGAACACCGTATCGAAAAAGCCGAGGTTCTCCGGTACATCCTCGATACCCACGGGAAGGAACTGAGTGCGTCCGCCATCGGCATCGCCCACAAAGTGGCGCACTGCTTGGAACTGCCAGTAAAAGCGTGGTGAAGGGTCAATCACCAGCACGAAGGCCGCTCCAGCGCCCGTCATCCGCCAGGCGTGATAGCCGCTGCCGCCGCCTACATCCAACACCTTGCGGTATTTCAGGGGCGCTAAATGAGGTGCCACGCGCTGCCATTTCCAATCAGAGCGCCATTCGGTGTCGATATCAATGCCGCCCAGCTGAAAAGGTCCTTTGCGCCACGGAGCCAGCTTACGCAGTAGATTAAAGCATTGGCGTTGCTGGCTATCGCTGAGCGCAAGCTCCACCGTTAGCGTATCGCTGTCCAGTTGAACGTGGCGCTCGGCCGGTAAGGCCGGCAGTTTGGCAACGGCCTTTTCCCAGGCGGGTAGGTCGCCATGACGTTGGCGGTCAAGCCCTCTGGCCAGCTGCTCGGGTAATTTAGCCAGCCAGGTCGTTAAGCCCTGGTCTAAAAACGCCTGATAAAGTGCGCGGTGGTCATCAGGGAGTTCCACTTAACTCTCCTTAAACGCAATGACAGAGGCAAAGTTCAGGTATTGAAACCACGTTACCGTACGTGGGAAGCCTGCCTGCTGTAAGCGCTGATGCAGCGCATCCAGCGTATCGGGCACCAACACGTTTTCAAGTGCGGTGCGCTTTTGGCTGATTTCCATATCGCTGTAACCATTGGCGCGTTTGAAGTCATGATAGCGCTCTACTCGCCAGGCATTATCCCGCTCATCGACGTCAACGGTTTTTTCCGATAAAACCAGCACGCCGCCAGGCTCGAGCGCGTCAAACAGCCGCCTTAACAGGGCATCCCGGTCAGCCGGTGGCAAAAACTGCAGCGTAAAGTTAAGAATGATCATGCCGGATGGCGCATACTCGAGCGTGCGAATGTCGGCTTCTTCCACGCTCATGGCATGTTCAGGGCACTCTTCGGTGAAGGTCTGGCGAGCACGCGATACCATCGCTGGTGATAAATCGACGCCGGTATAGCGAAACGCGTCAGGGGCGAGTGCACCCGCAAGCGCCAAGCCTGAGGCGCCGAGCGAGCAGCCCAGGTCATACACGTGGCCGCCATGGCGAAGGTGACGCTGGGCAATCAGGCCCAGCATGCCCAGGATTTGGCCGTAGCCTGGTATAGAGCGACGGACCATGTCGGGAAAACAAGCCACTACCTGTTCATCGAACGAGAAGCGCGCCACTCGATCAAGGGGTGTCGAAAAGATAGCGTCACGGTAAGATGCATTACTCATTGGCAAGCCGGGAATCATCAAAAGGGGGGAGTAGTTTACGCGCCCTGATTTGACCAGAACAGACCCGAGCTGCATGGTTCGACGCCACAGGAGACGGCAAATGGCCTCAGCATCACGCGCCACCCCCGATAAACTGCCCGCGTGGCAGGCATTAAAACAGCATGCCGATGAACTCAAAGGCGTCCATTTAAAAACGCTATTTGGCTCGGAGAGCAGCCGATGGACGCATTTTACCCGCCATGAGGCGGGCCTGACGCTGGATCTTTCCAAGCAGCGCTGGGACGACGATACGCTTGAGCACCTGTTAGCGCTGGCGCACGATGCGGGTGTGCCCAGCGCCATTGATGCTTTGTTAAGCGGCAAGCGGGTTAACGTTAGTGAGAACCGCCCAGCCTTGCACACAGCGCTGCGTTTACCGGCCGATGCAACGCTGAACGTTGAAGGGGAAGATATTGTCGCCGGGGTGCAGGAAAGCCTGGCGCAAATGGAGCGCCTGGTGTGCCGTTTGCACGCCGGACAGTGGCGAGGAGCCACGGGAAAGCCCATTCGCCATGTGGTGAATTTGGGCGTCGGCGGCTCGGATTTAGGGCCGTTGATGGTGACCCACGCGCTGGCCGATTATCGGCCTGACAATATTCATCCTGTTGAGGTGCATTTTGCCTCCACCATGGATGGCTCGCAGCTGGCCGATTATTTAGGGCGCCTAAATCCGGAAACGACCCTCTTTGTGCTTTCCTCCAAGTCGTTTACCACCATTGATACACTTTCCAATGCCAATACGGCCAGAGACTGGCTGTTGGGCCGTTTAACTCAGCATAGTGATTTTGTTAGCGCTCCACCGGTAAGCGCTGAACTCATTGTGCGCCAACACTTTATTGGCGTGTCGGCCAGTCCCGAGAAAATGAGCGAGTGGGGCATTGCGCCAGACCACCAGCTTAAATTCTGGGAGTGGGTAGGCGGGCGCTATTCGCTTTGGGGCACGATTGGCTTGCCGATTTCGCTGGTCGTGGGTATGGCCCACTTTCGCGAACTGTTAGCCGGTGCCCATGCGATGGACCGTCACTTCAGTGAAGCGCCCATGGAAGATAATTTGCCCGTGCTGCTGGCTCTGGCTGGCATCTGGAATGTTAATTTTCTGGATATCCGCGCCCATTCGATTCTGCCTTACGATGGCCGGTTGGAATATTTTGCTGCCTACCTTGAGCAATTGGAAATGGAGTCCAACGGCAAGTCGGTTACCCGCCAAGGCCAGGCAGTCAACTATTCAACCTGCCCGGTACTGTGGGGGCAGCTGGGCCCCAATGCCCAGCACGCGTTTTATCAACTGCTTCACCAGGGCACTCAGTCGGTTGTGTGTGACTTTATCGCCCCGCTCAAGCGTTACGATGAGGTAGAAGACCCAGATACCCGCCGCCATCTCAAAGCGCAGCACCGGCTGGCGCTTGCTAACTGCTTCGCCCAGTCTCGCGTTCTGATGCTGGGCGATGACGCGTTAGAAGATGATGGCCCCCGTCCTGAGCACAAACGCTACCGTGGCAACCAGCCATCGACCACTGTATTGCTTGATAAGCTAACGCCGACCACGCTAGGGGCGTTAATCGCTCTTTACGAACATAAGGTCTTTGTTCAAGCCGTTATCTGGGATATCAACCCGTTCGATCAGTGGGGGGTGGAGCTTGGCAAGCAGATCGCGACCGATACCCAGGGCATTATCGATGGGCAGGGCGACATTACGCGCATGGATGCCTCCAGCCGCGGATTGATCGAGGCGTTTTGGGCGGCAGAGCAGGATGGGTAACTGCCTCTGGCGTCTATGAAAAAAGCGTGCTTCCACTTTTCCTGCCATGTATTAGATATGGCTGGATATACAGCTTTTTGCTATTCTAGCAATCTTTGTCGGCTGCCTGTACGAGTCACAGGCGGCTGCCAGCTTTACCCTTCAGGAACCGACGTTACATGACCCAGTTTGATGCCTCTCAGTACGGCGCGAGTTCTATCGAAGTCCTGTCAGGGCTCGAGCCGGTACGTAAGCGTCCCGGTATGTACACCGATACCTCACGGCCCAATCACCTGGCCCAAGAAGTGATTGATAACAGCGTCGATGAAGCGCTGGCGGGCCACGCCTCTTTTATTCGTGTCATGTTGCACAGCGATGGGGGCATCGAGGTTCAGGATGACGGCCGAGGTATGCCGATTGACCTTCACCCCGAGCACGGCGTTTCAGGGGTGGAGCTGATTCTTACCAAGCTGCACTCTGGCGGTAAGTTCTCCTCTTCAAGCTATCGGTTTTCCGGTGGCCTTCACGGCGTTGGCGTCTCGGTCGTCAACGCGCTTTCACGGCGCTTGGAAGTAGAAGTGACTCGTGACGGCGCGCGTCATGCGATTGCCTTTGAGCACGGCGAAAAAGTCGAAAATCTGCATGAAATCGGCAAGGCTGCGAAACGTGCTACCGGAACCCTGGTGCGTTTTTGGCCGGATGAAAGCTATTTCGACAGCCCCAAACTGGCCGTTTCAAAGCTTAAACATCTACTGCGCGCCAAAGCGGTACTCTGCCCAGGGCTTGCCGTTACGCTGATTGAGCCAGATGGAACAACGACGGAATGGGCCTATGCTGATGGCCTGCGCGACTATTTAGCCGAAGCCACCGATGGTTATGAAGTGCTGCCTAATGAGCCGTTTGTTGGTCACTTTAGTGACGACGAGCACGGTGTGGATTGGGCTATTCAATGGCTGCCGGAAGGCGGTGAATCGCTGCTAGAAAGCTACGTTAACTTGATCCCCACGCCGCAAGGTGGCACTCACGTTAACGGTTTTCGATCAGGACTGCTGGATGCACTGCGCGAGTTTTGTGAATATCGTAGCCTGCTGCCGCGCGGCATCAAACTCACCGCCGATGATCTTTGGGAGCGCGTCTCTTTCGTGCTCTCGGTGAAAATGCTCGACCCTCAGTTTGCTGGGCAAACCAAAGAGCGGCTGTCATCACGCACTATTGCAGGTTTTGTATCCGGGGTAGTGAAGGATGCATTCTCGCTGTGGCTAAACCATCATATCGATCAAGCCGAGCAGTTGGCTGAGCTAGTGATCAACGCCGCCCAGCATCGCCAGAAAAAGGCCAAGAAGATAGCCCGTAAAAAGGTGACGTCAGGCCCTGCACTGCCGGGTAAGCTGGCGGACTGCTCAGGCCAGGACCCATCGCTCAGCGAGTTGTTTCTGGTCGAGGGCGACTCGGCCGGGGGCAGCGCCAAGCAGGCACGTAACCGTGAAACCCAAGCAATCCTGCCGCTGCGCGGTAAGATTTTGAATACCTGGGAAGTCGAGACCCACGACATTTACGGCTCTCAGGAAGTTCACGACATCGCCGTTGCCATTGGCGCGGACCCCAGTAGCGCGAATCTCGAAAAGCTGCGCTACCACAAGATTTGTATTCTTGCGGATGCGGACTCCGACGGCCTGCATATTGCCACGCTGCTGTGTGCGCTGTTTGTACGTCATTTCCCCGCACTAGTGGATGCAGGCCATGTGTTTGTCGCCATGCCACCCCTTTACCGCATCGATTTAGGTAAAGAGGTCCACTATGCACTCGATGAGAGCGAAAAAAATGCCGTTCTCAAACAGCTGGCAAAAAAACGCGGCACTCCGAATGTACAGCGCTTTAAGGGCTTGGGTGAAATGAACCCGCTACAGCTGCGAGAAACTACCATGGCGGTCGAAACCCGTCGCCTGGTACAGCTAACGCTGGAAGAGGGCGACGGCACCATGGAAATGATGGATATGCTGCTCGCCAAGAAGCGCGCCAGTGACCGCAAGAAGTGGCTGGAAGATTACGGCAACCTCGCAGACATTGAGGTATAACCCCCGATGAGCATGGATATTCAGGTAGCGGAAGGCGATGTCGAACGTCTCTCCTTGCGCGACTATACCGAAAAAGCGTACCTCGACTACTCGATGTACGTCATTCTAGACCGTGCGCTGCCTAACATTGGCGACGGTATGAAACCCGTACAGCGGCGGATCATTTACGCCATGCGTGAGTTGGCGCTTCACGCCAACGCCAAGTACAAAAAATCAGCGCGTACCGTAGGCGACGTATTGGGTAAGTTTCACCCCCATGGTGACAGCGCCTGTTACGAAGCCATGGTGCTGATGGCGCAGTCGTTTAGCTATCGCTACCCACTGGTGGATGGCCAAGGCAACTGGGGGAGTCCAGACGACCCTAAATCGTTTGCCGCTATGCGCTATACCGAAGCCAAGCTCTCCAGGTTTTCCGAAGTGCTGTTGGGCGAATTGGGGCAGGGCACAGTCGACTGGGCGCCCAATTTTGACGGCACGATGCAGGAACCCCTCGTACTGCCTGCCAAGCTGCCCCATGTACTGCTCAATGGCGGTACCGGAATCGCCGTAGGCATGGCCACTGACATTCCGCCGCACAACGTTAGCGAAGTGGTCGAGGCTACCTGCCATCTGCTGCGCAACCCACAGGCGACCACGACCGACCTGATGGCGTTTGTACCCGCGCCGGACTTTCCTACGGATGCGGAAATCATCACGCCCCAAGCCGACCTGCGTAAGCTTTATGAGACAGGCCGAGGTTCGGTAAAACTGCGTGCGCGCTATACCCGCGAAGATGCCAATATCGTGATTACCGCCGTGCCGTACCAGGTCAGCGGTGCCAAGGTACTTGAGCAGATTGCCGCGCAGATGCAGGCGAAAAAACTGCCGATGGTGGCCGACCTTCGTGATGAATCAACTCATGAAGAGCCAACGCGCTTAGTGATTGAACCGCGCTCCAGCCGCGTGGATGTCGAGTCGCTGATGGCCCACCTGTTTGCCACCACGGACCTGGAAAAGAACGTGCGGGTAAATATGAACGTGATCGGCCTGGACGGCCGCCCGCGGGTCATGCCCCTAACGGATATGCTGGGCGAGTGGCTACGCTTTCGCCGGACCACGGTGCGCCGCCGGTTGGAGCACCGCCTGGGCAAGGTGGAAGACCGCCTGCACATTTTGGAAGGCTTGCTGACAGCCTATCTGGATCTTGACGAAGTGATCCGGATTATTCGTGAGGAAGATGACCCGAAAGCCTCGCTAATCGCCACTTTTAGTCTCTCGGAGCGCCAGGCTGAAGCGATTCTCGAACTGCGCCTGCGTCACCTTGCCAAGCTCGAAGAGATGAAAATTCGCGGCGAGCAGGACGAGCTGGAAAAAGAGCGTAAGTACCTTACGGGTTTGCTGGGCAGTGAAGCAAAACTAACCACGCTGATAGAAAAAGAGATTCGTGCGGCGGGCAAAGAGCACGGCGACGAGCGCCGCTCACCGTTGATTGAGCGCAGTGAAGCCAAGGCACTTTCGGAAGTTGAGCTGCTGGGGGCTGATCCGGTCACCGTAGTGTTGTCTGATAAAGGCTGGATTCGTGCTGCTAAAGGGCACGATATTGATCCCGAAGGACTGTCCTATAAAGCCGGTGATAGCTTTCATCTGGCCGCTCGGGGCAAGACTAATCAGTCGCTGGTGCTGCTGGACGACACGGGACGCGCTTACACCCTGGCCGCCCATAACTTGCCCAGTGCGCGGGGCCAGGGTGAACCGGTGACCGGTCGCGCTAATGTCTCGGCAGGGGCACAAATGGCCGGGTTAATGCTTGCCCCACCCGAACGGCGCTTTGTATTGGCAAGCGACGGTGGTTATGGATTTATGGCTCGCTTGGACGCGCTTACCGGTAAAAATAAAGCCGGCAAAGCGGTACTCAGCATACCCAAAGGCTGTAGCGTGATGGCGCCCATCGAAGTGCCTGACGGTGAAGAACTGTGGGTGGCGTCGGTGTCTAGCGAAGGCCGATTACTGCTGTTCCCGCTTGAGCAGTTGCCTGAAATGACCAAAGGTAAAGGCAACAAAATGCTCGATATTCCCAGCCCGAGAGCCGCCCGACGTGAGGAGTTTGTACGTGACGTTACCGTTCTCTCGGCAAGCGACGCACTGCTGGTTCACGCCGGTAAGCGCAAGCTGACCTTGAAAGCGGATGATTTAGCGTATTATCGCGGCGAAAGAGGGCGACGAGGCAGCAAGTTGCCGCGCGGCTTCCAAAAAGTTGATCGGTTAGAGGCGGGAGAGTAACTCATGACAAAACGTTGTTTAATTCGTGCAACCGGTATGGCGCGTTCTGGTCAGCTAGAGGGCTTTGGAAAAGTGTTGGCCCGCACGAACGCCCAGCTTTTGGATATTAATCAAAGCGTGACGTTTGGCATGCTCTCTCTGGAAGCCCTGGTGGGGCTTGAACACGATAACGCGTTGGAGGCGACGCTCAGTGAGGCGGGCGATGCGCTAGGGCTGGATATTCAGGCGATTACGGTTAACCCCGGCGATTATCAACGCTGGAGTAATGAGGCAAGTCAGCCTCGTCTGATTTTGACACTGCTGGCGCCGCATTTACCGGCAGGCATACTGGCTGAAATCGGTATTTTAACGGCAGAATTTGGGTTAACAGTCGAGCTGATTCACCGGCTTTCTGGGCGTGAATCGCTGGACGGTAGCGCGCCTTCCGGCGGTGCCTGCGTTGAGTGCTGGTTACGTGGCGACGAGGCGAATATCGAAGCGCTGCGCGAAAAGGCGTTGGCACTAGGAGGCGAACATGGCGTGGATATCGCCATCCAGGAAGACTCAATCTGGCGGCGCCATCGCCGCCTTGTGTGCTTCGATATGGATTCCACGCTGATCAAAGCTGAAGTGATTGATGAGCTGGCCCGGCACCACGGGGTGGGTGATGAGGTTGCCGAGGTGACCGAACGGGCCATGCGTGGCGAGCTGGATTTTCAGGAGAGCTTTCGCGAACGCATGAGCAAGCTGAAAGGCCTGGATGAGTCGGTGCTGATCAAGATTGCCGAAGAGCTGCCGTTAATGGATGGTGTAGAGCGTTTGATGGCTAATTTAAAGCGCTTCGGTTACCGCACTGTGATTCTATCCGGGGGCTTTACCTATTTTGCCCGCCATTTACAGGAAAAACTCGGCTTTGATGAGATTCATGCTAATGAGCTGGTGATCGAGAACGGTAAAGTCACTGGTGAAGTGACGTTGCCGATTGTTGATGCGGAGCGCAAGGCAGAGCTTTTGGAGCAGATTGCGCTGCGCGAAGGCTTTACGTTGGAGCAGACCATTGCGGTGGGTGATGGCGCCAATGACCTGAAAATGCTGGCTAAAGCGGGATTGGGTATCGCGTTTCGAGCCAAGCCGTTAGTGCGCGCTCAAGCGCGTCAGGCGATCTCGACACTGGGCATTGATGCCGTGCTGTATCTGATTGGTTATCGCCAAACGGATCTAATGGATTAAGTGCTTTTCGGCCAGCTATTGAGTCGGTACGTAACGTACCGACTCAATAGTACGCGCTCTATAAACCCGACAACTACTGGGTGGTAGATAGTGCGATGCCCTGATATTCGTGGCTCAGGTGCTCAAGCCTTTCTACCTCGCTCTTGCTAAGTTCAGGCGAATCCCATAACGGGTTGCCTTGGGCATCTTGAAGGCCTTCGACGGTTACCGTGAGCGATACATCGCTGGGTATTTGTGTGTTTCCCCACGCGCTAAAACGATTAGGTGCCAAGCGCCACATGGCCGTTTCACCTGCTTCAAGACCGCCCGCAATCACATAGTAAAACGTTTCATCAATCCAGGGCGCGGACCGATCAGCGCTGGTCACAACACCTCTTAAAAATACTTGCGAGACGGCCTGCTCCGTATGATTGGTCACCTCAATATCCAGCGCCGGTTCTGGCGTGCCGTATGGGCTTTGGCTTATATAATAGCGTGCGTTATCAATGCTAAAGCGTTCCCGTTGCTCACGGTCTTTAGCTGCCCGCGCTTGCTTTTCAGTCAACCGGGCAAGGGTAGAGAGCGCCTGCTGACGCTCTCTGGCTCGCCTCTCGCGTAGAATATCGTCGGCGCGTTTAATTACCTGGTCGCCCGTTAGACCATGCATGCGAACGTTGGCCGATTCAGCGATCTCGGCTGCATTCATTCGTTTAGGGCTAAGTAAGGCCATGCTGCCAAAGTTTGGCATCGCCATGATAGCGAGCGCTTTATCAAACTCATCACGCTTATAAGCAGGCATCGCCTCACGTACATTCTCAATTGAGACAACCGCCGCTGGCATGGAGCTGGTATCTATTTTGGGGTCTGAGCAACCGGCTAACACACATAGCGATAGCGTAATGGCAGACAGCCGTAGGAGGCTCCACATACATTCACCTCATTATGGTCAAAAACGCTGTGGAGCTTACCGGAAAGCGCTAACGACCACTACTATCTCTGTCATTGTTAAGCACTTTATTTATCGGTTGTGGGCTGTGAAAATTTAGGAGGCCGTGGCCGTGTAGAGACTGTTTTTCTCACTACAGGGACATGGCCGGACGGCTAACCGTGGCCTTTGTCGGGATGGGGGACGGGTTTATCACCGACTTCCTCTGAGCGAAGCTCTATCGGTTTGCCCTGCGTTTTTTGGGCATGCCTCAAACGCAAGTGCAGGCCGGTTTTGGCAAGCAAATGGGCGCTGACAGGGGCGGTAATAAACAGAAATAGCGTGATGAGTAACTCCTGAATATCAATGTGACCATCGACGCTCCAAAAATACCCCATTGAGGCAATCAGCATGCAGCCAATACCCAGCGTAGTGGCCTTGGTCGGGCCATGCAGGCGCATATAAAAATCGCGTAGGTGAGCCATCCCCAGTGAGCCGATAAATACGAACACGCCGCCGGTGATAAGCATTAAGGAGATAAGTGCTTCTACAAGGAGCGACATGGCGACACCTCTGGGTGGTGCGAGACAGAAAATGCGTTCATTCGATAATGTCTCCGCGCAGAATGTATTTGCACACGGCCACGGTGCTGATAAAGCCCAGCATGGCAATCAGCAGCGCCGACTCGAAATAGGTTTTGCTGTTAAGCCATAGCCCCAGCAGAACAATTAGTGCGATGGAGTTAACGTACATGGTATCCAGCGCCAGTACGCGGTCCGGGAGGTCTGGCCCCACGGTAAGCCTAAAGAGGTTCATTAGCAGTGCCATGACGACAAGCGCCAGGGTAATGTACAAAGCAATGCTTAGCATTCGTAAATCTCCTTGAGAGGGCGCTCATACCGCTCGCGGATCTGCCTGATCAGTTCCTCTTCATCATCAACATTTAGAGCATGGATTAATAGCGATTGACCGTCGAGACGCAGGTTGGCTGATACCGTGCCAGGCGTCAGGCTGATGGTGCTGGCCAGCAGCGTAATGGTGAAGCGCTCCTCCAGCATTAAAGGGTATTCAATAAAATGTGGCGTTAGCCTGCGCCAAGGGTTGGCCACTAGACAAGCCACCTCAAAGTTGGCGACGACGATATCCTTTAAAACCCTCAAGATAAACCGCAGCAGCACCCAGGGCTTTTTGATGCGTAGAGTCGTGTCCCAGAACTGATAGGTCACCAGAGGAATGATAATGGCCAGTATGCCGCCCAGCACGATTTGCCCGGGGGCGTAACTGCGTGCAAGCAGCAGCCAGACGCCTAGTAATAATAGCGATAAAACTGGCGTCGGCAGCCAGGAGCGCGGGGTAATCATGGGGCATCTCCTGCATCAAGTAGCAGCGTGTCGATCAAGATTTGTGGCTGTGATAGCTGCTCGGCCGTTGCCTGGGTGTAGCTACTGATGGGCCCCGCAAAAAGGGTCATTAAGGGGGCCGCGCTTAGCAGCCAGATGACGGCAAACCATTGGCGGCGTGGCAACGCATTGCCGCCTAAACTGCCGCGATAGCTACGCCAGAAGATCGTGGAGCCTGCGCGTGACAGAGCAATCAAGGCTGCCAAACTAACCAGCAGTAGAGTAGGCCATAGCCATAATCGCTGAGCACCTTCAGCGGCGTTCAGCACCAGTGCTTTACCCAAGGCGCCGGAAAGTGGCGGAACGCCCACAACGGCGACAGCACCTACAAGAAACAGTAACCCTAACGCCTTGCCTTGGGTCATGGGACGGCTTTTCACCAGCCGAGTCCCCGCCTTGCCGCGCTGCAATCCGATCATTTCGGCCAGCAGGAATAAACCACCCGTAATCAAGGAGGTATGAATCAAATAGTAAAGAAGCGCTGAAGTCGCTTGCTCTGTTCGCATGCCCACACCGACCAAAAGCGTGCCCACCGACAGCAACACCAGGTAAGCGACCAGTAGTTTTAGATCTCGGGCAGCCATAATGCCTACCCCAGCGGCAATGAGCGTTGCCAAGCCGAGCCACCATACCCATGGCTGCTCCAGTGCGGTCAGTGCGCCCGCGCTTTCGCCAAAAATCAGCAGATAAACGCGCAGGATGGCGTAGATACCGACTTTGGTCATAATGGCAAAGAGAGCTGCCACCGGGGCGGGCGCCGCTGAATAAGCGCGCGGTAACCAGAAATAGAGCGGCAAAATGGCGGCTTTCAAGCCAAATACCACCAGCAACATTAACGCGCCAGCGGTCACCAGGCCTTGGCGTTCAGCAGGCAGTTCGGCTACGCGCAGAGCCATATCGGCCATGTTAAGCGTTCCCGTGGCGCCATAAAGCGTACCTACCGCTATCAGAAACAGTGAAGAACCTGCCAGGTTGAGTACTACGTAATGCACGCTCGCCTGGATACGTGCTTTGCCACCACCGTGTAGCAGCAGCGCGTAAGAGGCGAGAAGCAGCACTTCAAAAAAGACGAACAGATTGAACAAGTCGCCGGTTAGAAACGCGCCATTAATGCCCAGGAGTTGCCACTGAAAAAGGCCGTGAAAATTGCTGCCTTTTTCATCATCCCCTGCACAGGCAAATATCACGGCACCCACCGCAAGCAGAGCTGTGATCAACAGCATCAAGGCAGATAGACGGTCGAGCACCAGTACGATGCCGAAAGGCGCTTGCCAGTTGCCCAATGCGTAGTAAAGAATCTCGCCACGCATGGCTTGGCTAATCAGGCCTATCGCCACGGCCAATAATAGAACGGTGGCCACAACGCTCACGATACGTTTGTAGCGAACCAGTCCCTGGCGCTGGTAGAGCAGCATAATGCCGGCGATCAGCGGCAGGACGATAGGAAAAACAATCAGGTGTTGCATCATTCGCGGTCTTCCTTTTTACCGTCTACATGATCGTTGCCCACTTCACTGCGGGCGCGCATCGCGAGAATCACGACGAAAGCGGTCATTGCGAAGCCAATAACGATGGCGGTAAGCACTAGCGCTTGAGGCAGCGGGTCGGCATAAACGCCTTCGCCATGAACAATGGCCGCACCGTCAGTGGTTAACCCACCCATCGAAAATAGAAACAGGTTCACGGCGTAAGAAAGCAGCGTTAGACCTACCACTACGGGAAAAGTACGCCCCCGAAGCGTTAAATAGAGGCCACAGGTGCTAAGTACGCCGGTGGTGATTGCGTAAAGTAATTCCATCAGCTTTGCTCCTTGGCGGGTGGCGGCGTGACCTCGTCGCCCTTGGGCTCATTAACCACTGGCCGGTGAGTCGTGGTGACCTTGCCCAGGTTGGCCAGGATCATCAGCGTGGCGCCGACGACGGCGAGATAAACGCCGAGATCAAACAGCAGAGCAGTGGCTAGCTCAAACTTACCGACTACCGGCAGGCTAAAGTAGCTGAAGGCAGAGGTCAGGAAGGGGTAGCCGAACAACCAGCTACCCAAGCCGGTTAGCGTTGCCACCGCAACCCCCGCAATGGCAACGGGTTGGAAGGGGAAGTCCAAACGCTGTTGCGTCCACTCCACACCACGTGCCATATACAGAAGAATCAGCGCAACCGCGGTGATCAAGCCAGCGATAAAGCCACCGCCGGGCTCATTGTGGCCGCGCAAGAAAATAAACGCCGATACCAGCAGCGCCAACGGCAATAGAGCTAGTGAAATAGAGGTCAGAATGGCCGGATAACGATCAGGGGACCAAACGCGGCCTTCTCCGTCGCTGTGCGGGATAAACAGGCGTAAACGGTTGAGCAATTTGAAAATCGCCAAGCCCGCCAAGGCCAGCACCGTAATCTCGCCCAAGGTATCGAAGCCACGGAAATCGACCAGAATGACGTTGACCACATTATGGCCGCCGCCGCCAGGAACGCTATTGGTCATAAAGAAGTTAGAGATCGACAGCGTATCTCGCGTCATCACCGCATAGTTAATGCTGGCGATGACAAGTCCCAATGAACCCGCTAACAGCATGTCGCGCAGATTGCGCTTGGGGCTGGATTCGGGGGGCGTCTTTTGAGGCAGGAAAAAAAGCGCCAGCATCAGCAAAATCATCGTTACCACTTCCACCGAAAGCTGCGTCAGCGCTAGATCCGGTGCAGAGAAGCGTGCAAACGTAAGGGCTACAAAAAGTCCCACCACCGACAGCATGAGTAGTGAAATTAGCCGGTAGCGGTGAGTGGCGGCCGTGGCAATACCGCCAAAAATCAACATGCCAGCGCCTAGCAGCAGCACGCCATCAATGGGTTGATTGCCTTTGGGGCCGGTAAGCTCGGTAATTTGTGATAAGCCGATAACGCCCATGATCAGCGTGGACAGCAAAAGCCAGCCCACAAAGCGCTGCAGCGAATGACCGTCCCAGGCGGCCACGAGGGCTTCTGCACGTTGCTCAAGGCTGATCATTGCGCGCTCAAACACACGGCTTGCATCGACGCTGGCAAACGATTGGGCGAAACGACGTAGATCAGCATGGCGCCAGTAAAGGACAACACCCACAACAAATGCCACCATACTCATGATGAGTGGCAGGTTCACGCCGTGCCAAATAGCCAAGTGGAAGTCCAGCGGTTCACCGAGCACCGCTTGCGTCGCCAGCTCAAGCAGGTTATTAACCATCAGCGTGGGGAATAAACCTACCAGCATGCAGAGCACTACCAGCAGTTCGACCGGAAAACGCATCAGGTGTGGTGGCTCATGAGGCGCCTTGGGTGACGCTTCCTTCGCGGGCGCATAGAACACCGCATACACCAGACGTACCGAGTAGGCAACGGAAAGAATGCCACCTATGGCGGCCAGCGCAGGGATTAACCAACTTAATCCGCCCAGTACGGGCGTGGCTAATGTTTCAGTAAAGAACATCTCCTTGGAGAGAAATCCATTAAAGAAGGGTACGCCTGCCATCGCCGCAGCGGCCAGTGTCGTAAGTAGGGCAGTGATGGGCATGGTTTTTCGCAGCGCGCCCAACTGCTTAAGCTCACGTGTGCCGGTTTCATGGTCGATGATGCCTGCGCTCATGAAAAGCGCTGCTTTGAATGTGGCGTGGTTAACGATATGAAACAGCGCCGCCAAAACGGCCATAGGCGTGCCGATGCCCAATAGCACTGTAATCAGGCCCAGGTGACTGATGGTAGAAAACGCCAAAATACCTTTTAGGTCCGTCTTGAACAGAGCAAACCAGGCGCCATATAGCAGCGTGATTGAACCGATAAGCGGTACCACCACGCTCCAAAGCTCGCTACCGGCAATCGCTGGATGCAGCCGGGCCATTAAAAAGATGCCCGCCTTAACCATGGTGGCTGAATGCAGATAAGCAGAAACCGGGGTCGGCGCCGCCATGGCATGCGGCAACCAGAAATGAAACGGAAACTGCGCCGATTTGGTGAAAGCACCTAATAAAATTAGTGTCAGCATGATGGGGTAGCGTGGGTCCGCCACAATGGTGGCACCACTGGCCAGCACATCACTCATATTAAAGCTACCGGCCATATCGCCGAGCAGTAATAGCCCCGCTAATAGGGCAAGGCCGCCTGCACCGGTCACGGTTAGCGCCATACGTGCGCCTTTACGCGCATCGTTACGATAAGACCAAAAACCGATCAATAGAAACGAGGAAAGACTCGTAAGCTCCCAGAACAACCATAAAAGAATCAGGTTGTCGGACATTGAGATACCGACCATAGAGGCCATGAACAGCATCAGGAAAGCGTAGAAACGCCCTACAGGTTCATCTTTGCCCAAATAGAAGTGGGCATACAGCAATACGAGCAGGCCGATTCCCAGAATCAGGAGGTTGAAAAGCAAGGACAGGCCATCCAGACGAAAGGCAAGTTCCAAGCCAAGCTCAGGCATCCATTCAGCATGGAAGCGCAACGTTTCACCATCCAGCAAGGCAGGGACCTGAAGTAAGGTGAGTAGCAGGGCGGCAGCCGGTACCACGCTCGTCGCAAGCGAACACACAGAGCGGTCGCGTTGAGCGGTGATCAGTGGCACCAGTACCCCAAGCAACGGTAATAAGGCTATCCAAAGCAGTGTCATGGGCTCATCCAGCGCAATAAAATCTCAAAAAAAGCCGCAAAGTGAGGAGAATACACCTAGGGCCAAGGGTAAATTAAGCGAAACCGTAGAATATCACTTGTTTTGAAGATGTGCGGCTTTCGTATAATCGGTCCGCTTATTCAATGAACAAGAGCAAGTGATTGGGTGCTTGCCGTTGATGCACGCCCCAAACGGATGGCGGTTATTGCAGGTAGCATTTGCGTTGCCGCATGGGGAGGATGAATAATGCTTCTCATTTTTTAAACTATTTTTTGAATTTTCTATGCTTGCGAGAACTTTACAGCAATGAGCACTTCCTTTAGTACCTGGCAGGCACGCTTTGAAAAGCTGCGTAGTAACACGTTTTTTGAGACATTTGTGATTGCCATTATCGTGGTGTCGGCGTTGGTGATTGGCGCGCGCACTTACGATGAGGTGAGCCGGTTTGAGCAGTGGCTCGGCGTTCTGGATATGGCGGTGACGGTATTTTTTCTGGTCGAAATTCTGATCCGTATGGCGGCAGAGCCCAGACTGCGGGATTTCTTCAAGAAAGGCTGGAATGTCTTTGATTTTCTGATTGTTACCGCCAGTCTAATCCCCATGGACGAGTCGGAAATGGTATTGCTGGCGCGCTTGCTGCGCATCTTCCGCGTGCTGCGCCTGGTGTCAATGATTCCTGAGCTTCAAATGCTGCTGTCGGCGCTGATCAAATCCATACCGCGTATGGGATACGTGGTGCTTTTGATGTTTATCATTTTCTACATTTATGCCGCAATCGGCAGCTTCTTGTTCCACACCGTCGATGAGCAGCTATGGGGCAATATTGCACTGGCCATGCTAACGCTTTTCCAGGTAGCAACGTTTGAAAGCTGGGCCACCGCCGTTCTGTACCCGACGATGGAACACTTTCCCTATGCCTGGATCTACTTCTTAACGTTCATATTCCTCAACGCCTTTATCTTTCTCAATATGATGATCGGCATTGTGCTGGACGTCATGCAAAAAGAGAGCGCCCAGATGGCGCTGGACAATGGCGAAGGGGAAGAGGCAGAAATACAGGGATTACGTAGCGATGTTCGAGAACTGCGTGCTCAATTGGACCGCATGGAATCGGCATTGACAAAGCGTGATACGAACTCGCCTCAATAGAAGGCAGGCACGCACCATGCGGTAGCGGATACGGCTTCTTCGAACATGGTAGGGGTAGATAAAGGGGCGGTCCCACTGCACGCCACCGGCACTGTCCGGGTGGGCAAGTGTTCCTTCGCCTTGGGTGGTGGGTGGGATGTACATGCGCCCCGGTTTATGACTGAAAATGCCGCTTTAGCGGTTTTGGCATGCACAACCTCTTGGGCTGTCCAAAGCGCCGAGGCGGCAAGCATTTCCAGAATGGTGTAACGTTTATATGCCAAGCCCCGCATCGGGCTGCTCGCTTGGCTATTGATACCCCTCACAGCGGCGTTTTACTCGCCTCCCCGGGCACTTCGCGCACTAGTCGGGGCATCAGAAAACCGGGTAGGTGCTCACGTAGTTGGGTGATGAGCGCACGTGCTTCATCATCCGGTACATCAAAATGAGCGGCGCCCTGCACTGGGTCTAATACATGCAGGTAGTAGGGCAGGATGCCTGCCTCAAAAAGCCGCTCTGAAAGGGCGGTGAGTGTGCTCACTTCGTCGTTAACGCCGCGCAGCAGTACGCTTTGATTAAGCAACGTGGCACCGGCTTCTTTTAATCGGGTGCAGGCCTCAACGACGGCTTGATCTATCTCGTTGGCATGATTGATATGCAGTACCACGACTTTTTGCAGCCGGGTATTGCCCAGCCAGGCAAGTAGCGCATTATCGATACGATCAGGAATCACCACGGGTAAGCGTGTGTGAATGCGCAGCCGCTTAAGATGAGGGATTTTTTCCAGCTCGCCGACTAGCCAGGCTAGCTGACGGTCGTTGGCGGCCAGCGGGTCGCCGCCGGAAAGAATGGCTTCATGAATGGTGGGGCTGCTGCGCAGGTAATCAAGCGCATCTTGCCACTGGGCGCGGGATGGTGAATTATCGCTGTAGGGAAAGTGGCGACGAAAACAGTAGCGGCAGTTAATTGCGCAGTTTGGGCTTGCGATTAATAGCACCCGACCGGCGTATTTGTGAATCAACCCTTTGGCAGGGCGATGATCGGCCTCTTCAAGAGGGTCAAGCACGTAACCACTAGGCGTGAGCGCTTCGTCGCTGACGGGCAGCACTTGGCACAGCAGCGGGTCGGACGTATCGCCGTAAGTAATGCGTGACAAATAGGCCTCGGGTACGCAGGTTTCAAACAGCCTATGCCCGGTATGTGCGCCAGAGAGCCATTCACTCTTTAGTCCAAGCCGCTTGCAAAGCTCTTGTGGGTCACGAATGGCGCTGGAAAGCTGCTGTTGCCACGTAGGGCTTGAGGCTTCGTTGAATCGCTCGTGATTATCCGAGGCAACGATCATAATGTTCTCCTGCAAAAAGCCCTCCTTCGGGTTATCATGCGCGCACTTATTTGACGATGCTATCCACGCTGCGGCGACGTAGGCTATCTTGCATCGCTCACTGTAATAGCTAACTGAAATAGATCACAGAGAGGCAACATGGCTAACTATTCTACCAATGAATTCAAAGGCGGTTTAAAAGTAATGCTCGACGGTGATCCTTGCTCAATCGTTGAGAACGAATTGGTCAAGCCCGGCAAGGGTCAGGCGTTTAACCGCGTTAAGCTGCGTAACCTGATGACCGGCCGTGTAGGCGAGCGTACCTTTAAATCTGGTGATTCACTGGAAGGTGCAGATGTCATGGACCTGGAGATGGAGTACCTCTACACCGACGGTGACATGTGGCACTTTATGAAAACGGACGGCTCTTTTGAGCAGTACGCCGTAGAGAAAAAAGCGCTGGGCGATACTGTCAAATGGCTCAAAGAGCAGGTGCCTTATACGCTGACACTGTGGAACGACAAGGCAATTTCGGTGACGCCGCCCAACTTCATTGAGCTTGAAGTTGTCGAGACTGACCCAGGCCTGAAGGGCGATACGGCGCAGGGCGGCTCTAAACCCGCAACGCTCTCTTCGGGTGCTGTTGTTCGTGTACCTCTGTTTATCAACCAGGGCGAAGTGCTCAAAATCGATACGCGCTCCGGCGAGTACGTTTCTCGCGCTTGATAAGTACGTTTTTAAGCTAAGTGTTAAGTGAGTAGTTAAGTGCTTAGCCAAGTGGATAAAGCGGTAGGCTTTATTACGTACTTGGCGGCATTTGTACTACCT